>NZ_JBFAMT010000014.1:0-180629 GCF_040656635.1 Actinosynnema sp. NPDC049800
GACCACGCGCCCCTCACCGCCGGGGTCGGTGAGCGGGTCCGGTTCTGGGTGGTCAACGCCGGGCCCGGTGACCTGCTCAGCTTCCACGTCGTCGGCGGCCAGTTCGACGCCGCCTACAAGGAAGGCGCCTGGACGCTGCGCCCCGGCACCAGTGGTGGCGCGCAGGCGCTGGACCTCGCACCCGCCCAGGGCGGGTTCGCCGAACTCACGTTCCCCGAGCGCGGTCGCTACCCGTTCGTCGACCACGACATGCGCCACGCCGAACATGGCGCCCACGGCTTCGTGGAGGTCGTCCCGTGATCGACATCTGGACCGTGGTGCGCTTCGTGCACGTGACCGGCGCGGCGCTGTGGGTCGGCGGCCAGTTGACCGTCCTACTGATCGTGCTGCCACCGGTGCGGCGGCTGCTCGGGCTGACCGAGCGGGCGAGCGTGCTCAAGGCCGTGGGACGGCGGTTCGCCGTGATCACCACGGCTGGGTTCGTGCCGGCGCAGATCGCCGGCGGTTGGCTGTTGGCCTGGCATCGTGGTGTGACCTGGCAGTCGCTGACCGAGCCCGGCTACGGCCGGGTCCTGGTCGCCAAACTCGTGCTGTTCGCACTGGTGATGGTGGCCGCTTCCCTCCACGGCATCGCTCAGAGCCGAGGCCGGCCCCAACTCGCCCGCGCGATGTCCACCGCCGCGCTCACCGGCTCGCTCGGCGTCGTATTGCTGGCGACCGTCCTGGTCGAGCGATGAACTGGCCGTATCCCGAGGGCAGCGCAGGCGACGTAGCGGTCCGGCAGCCGCCGCCTTGGGGACGGAGGTCCCGGCCCCATGAGGACGTCCGCAGGCGTCGCCGCCCGTGGGACCGCGCTTCCCTGGACGCATGCGGAAGCTCGCCGTCGCCACCGGTGACGAAGCCGTTGCCGACCTCTGTGGCGTTCCCATCCTGATCGGCGAGAACGCCGGCGGATTCCCTACCCGTGGGAGTCGAAGGTCCCTGTGCCGTCGCGCGGTCGAAGAGCAGGCTCGAAGCACCATCGAGAGAGGCCCACCATGACCACCGCACTCGACAATCGAGCACCACGTCGACCCCGGTGACGGCTGAGCACGAGGTATCCCGACCAACTGGAGAACCCGATGAACACGACCAAGGAGTGGCGCGTCGACATCACCATCGACGAGCACGACGAGAAGACCAGGGCCAAGGCCCGCCTGCGCACACGGGACGACACCCACCTGGTCGGTGTCGGCACCGCGAGGCTGAACCCGGCCGACACCGACGTCCCGGAGATCGGTGACGAGCTGGCCACCGCGAGGGCGCTGTCCAACCTGGCCCACAAGCTCCTCGACGCCGCGACGGCCGACATCGAGGGCATCACCCACAAGCCGGTCCACCTGCCCGGTTGACGCTCGCCTGCGCGGAGAAGCGCTCGTCGAGAAGGTGGAGGAACTGCTCGACGAGGGCAACACCCGGCACCTGGTCATCAAGACCGACAAGGGCCACACCGTGATGGAGATCCCCGTGACGGCAGGCCCAGCCGATCGACCGGGGCGTGCGGTGCCGCCCAAGGGGCGGAGGCTGCGGTTCGACCAGGGACGGGACGCTCGTCCTGCGGGGCCCGCGGACTCCGTCCCCGGCCCGGACTCGGGCGATCGACGGTAGGAGACAGCGACACCGGGTGCGATGGAGGTCTGACCTGCCGAGCGCATCGACGCGACCGGCCGTCACGTCGGCCGGGAGTGCCGGCTACCTGATCGGTGTGCTGGTCAACGTGGCCCTGCTGGTCCTGATCAACGTGTCGCCGGGGTGGCGTGCCGACCCGTTCCTCACCGAGGAGGCTTTCGACGTGGTGGTGTGGGTTGATATCGGCCTGGCTGTCGGCGTGGTGGTCAACACTGCCTGCCTGCTCCTCCTCCGACGCCGGCTGATCCTGCCGGGCGACGTGCTGACCACCGTGGCGGCGCTGGCCGCGCTGGTGTGGATCCGGTCCGGGTGGCCGTTCCGATTCGACGACTCCGAGATCCCGTGGACGACCATTACGCGGGCAGCGCTGACGGTGGTCGTCGTCGCCGTGTCGATCGCCCTTGTCGTCCAACTCGTGAAGCTGCCGCACGCACTGGGCGCACCGGACGTGGACTCGTGACGACGCCTGCGGCGTTCTTCGCGGGTCACCCGTTCGCAGCCGAGGTGTTCGAGCGGGTGCGCTCAACCGTAGCCGGGTTCGGTGACGTCGAAGTGCGGGTTTCCCGCAGCCAGGTGGCGTTCCGACGCAAGCGCGGCTTCGCGTACCTGTGGATTCCAGGGCAGTACCTCGCCAAGCCGAACGCCGACGTCGTCCTGTCCATCGCGCTGGACCACCGCGACCCGTCCGCGCGCTTCAAGGAAGTCGCGCACCCGGCCCGGGCGCACTGGACGCACCACCTGGAGGTCCACGACCTCGACGAACTGGACGACGAGGTGACGGCTTGGCTGCGCGAGGCCGCCGATCTCGCCGGTTGAGCTTCCGGGCTCTCGACCTGCCTCGAAACGCGAACCCTGTCGCGTGCTCGTAGACATCCCCGTCCCGTCGCCGGACGAGCCGGCGCTTGGGGCACACACCCGCAGCGCTGGCCCAGGTCCGGACGTGGTGCTCGTGCTGAGTGACGACCGCGTCGCCGGGATGGTCGGGCCGACGACATCGAGGTCGTGACCCGTGAACCGGCCGGGCTGCCGCGGTGAGTGGAGTCGGGCCGAGCCGGTCCGGCTGAACGCCCCGTAGCGGAACTCCGTGCGGTGCCGCTCGTGGGTCTCCTGTTCCCGCTTCGCGGTGATGGTCAGGAGTTCGCCGGTGCGGCTCACCTCGATGTCGGACTCGGCGTCGAGGCCGGGCAGCTCCGCGCGGAGCACGTACCCGCCCTCCTCGACGAAGTCCTCGACGTGGAACTCGTGCCTCGTTCCGAACGGCCACGCGCTCTCCAGCGCGTCGAACACCTCCGACATGGCCCGGTCCGCGGGCCTCTTCACGATGGTCGTCATCCCTTTTCTCCTCGACTTCCGGCTGCTCGGGTGTGCTCGGCCAGGACGAAGTAGTTCTCTTCCTCCTGGGCGAAGTGCAGGCGCAGCACGGCGTGCAGGCCGTACAGCGTCGCGCGCAGGTCCTCGACCTGGTCCGGCCCGGGACCGCCCGGTACGGCCAGGTGCCTGCCGACGCGTCTGGTCAGGCGTTCGATCTCGGCGTGGCCACGGCTCATCGGTGCGGTGCTGTCGGGGCCGCCGAACTCGGCGGACAGCGCCGGGTACAGCTCGTGCTCCTCCGCGCGCTCGTGCGGCAGCAGCACCCGTGTGACGAGGTCGTAGGCGTGACGGGCGGATCCCAGAGCCGCCGGTGTCGTCCCGGCTCGCAGGTCGTCCCCGGCAGAGCGGACGGCGTGCAGCACGGTGCGCAGGTCGTCGTGCTCGGCGTCGAACCGTCGTAGCAGTGCCTCGGTCGACGGCCGCACGCGCAGCCGGTGGGACGGGAGCAATACCCGCAGGGCGTTGAGGATCACGGCGGCGTCGATGGCTTCCTGCGTGACCGCGCCCAGCACGGGCGGGAGCAGGCCGACCGCGGCGAACGCCATGGCCACCAGGGCGAGCCCCATGCCGGTGACGGCGCTCTGGGTGGCGATCCGACGGGCGCGGGCCGCGATCTCGACCGCGTCGGCGAGGCGGTCGATGCGGTCGTCGAGGATGACCGCGTCAGCGGCTTGCGCCGCTGCTGTCGAACTGCGGCTGCCCAGTGCCACGCCGACGTCGGCGGCGGCGACCGCCGGCGCGTCGTTGATGCCGTCGCCGACCATCACGACCACGCCCGGCTCGGACCGGACCCGAGCCACCTTGTCGGCGGGCGAGCAGTTCGCGACCACGTCGTCGAAGCCGAGCAGCCCCGCCACGTCCTGCGCCACGTCGGGCCGGTCACCGGTGAGCATGACGACCCTGCCCAGGCCCGCGGCCCGCAGCCTGCGCACCGTGCGGGCGGCATCCCGGCGGATGCGGTCGCGCACCAGCAGGCCGCCCACCACGTCACCGTCGACGGTCACCCAGGTCACGGTGGCGGCGTCCAGGGCGGCCCGGCTCGCCACGGCACGCGCCCATCCGGGCAGCTCCGCGACCTTGCCGACGAAGACCTCCGCGCCGCCGACCTCACCGCGCACACCCCAGCCGGCGCGTTCCTCGACCCGCTCCGCCGCGACCGGATGACGGCCGGCTGCGGATGCGGCCACCACGACCGCGTCGGCCAGGACGTGGGTGGACAGCTGCTCCACCGCGGCCGCCGCGTCGAGCACCCGCTGGGAGTCCCAGCCGGGAGCGGGGACCACCTCGACCACGACCGGGTGACCTTCGGTCACGGTGCCCGTCTTGTCCAGCAGCACCGTGCGCGCGTGCCCGAGTGATTCCAGCGCCCGGCCGTCGCGGACCACGACACCGGACCGGGCGGCACGCGACATGCCCGCGGTGATCGCCACGGGCACGGCGAGCAGCAGCGGGCACGGGGTGGCGGTCACGAGCACGGCCACCGCCCTGGTCAGGTCCTGCGCCACGAGCGCCGCGATGGCCGCCACTGCCAGCGCGACCGGGAGGAACACCGTCGCGACCCGGTCGGCGACGCGGACCACCTCGGCACTGCCCACCGCTGCCTGCTCGGCCAGCCTCAGCACACCCGCGTAGGTGCTGTCCTCCGCTGTGGCCACTGCCCGCAGGTCCACCGAGCCCCCGGCGACGACCACGCCGCTGCGGACCCGTTCACCCCTTGCGCGCTCCACCGGCACCGGTTCACCGGTCAACGCCGACTCGTCGAACACCGCGTCGCCGAGCAGCGACGCGTCGACCGGCACGATCTCGCCCGGTCCGACCACCACGTCGTCGTCGGGTCGTACCTCCTCGACGGGTACGACCCGCACGCCCTCGTCCGTCCGGAGCCTGGCCTGTCGGGGCGCGCGTTCGAGCAGCGCGTTCAGGTCGCGGCGGGCACGCCGTTGGGCGTAGGCGTCCAGCGCACGCCCGGTTCCGAGCATGACGGCCACCACCGCGCCCGCCAGGTACTCGCCGACGACCAGCGTGCCGACGAGGGCGAGCACGGCGAGCAGATCGGCGCCGAACCGCCCGGCGCGCAGGTCGGCGGCGGCCCACACCAGCGCGGGCACCGCGGCCACCGCCGTGGCCGCACCCCACACCGGCGCCGCCGCAGACCAGTCCAGCCACCACAACACACCGCCCGCGCCGAGCAGCGCCGCGACCACGACGAGGAAGGCGGACTCGAACCGGCTCCTCACGGCGCGATCGCCTGTGTTGCCGCGGCGACACGCCGTGCCTCCTCCTCGGCGGTCACGACATGGGCATCCGGTCCGGGGAACACCAGCGTCTGCTTGTCGGTGTCGAGCCAGTGCACGACGTAGGGCGGTGAACCGTCCGGGTGGTGCAACTCCACCACCTGCCCGCGCCGGGTGGGCACGCCCAGCGTGACGCCTTCGACCACGACCCAGTCCCCGACCTCGGCCTTCACCGCTCCGCCTCCGTCCTGCGCACCACCGCCAGCGGGCAGGGCGCGTGGTGGATCAGGGCCTGGCTGGTGGAACCGAGCAGCATCCCGGTGAACCCACCGCGCCCGTGGCTGCCCACGACGAGCAGTTGGGCTCCCCGCCCCGCGTCCAGCAAGGCCCGCGTCGGACGACTTCGCACCACCTCGCGCTCGACGGTGACATCGGGGTGCTTCTCCTGCCACCCGGCCAGCCGCTCCGCCAGCGCCCGGCGCTGCTCCGCCTGGACCGCGTCCCAGTCCGACACCAGCCGCAGCGAGCCTTCCGGGGTGTCGTACACGAAGTCGTCACAGGCGATCACCGCGGTCAGCGGTGCCGCCCGGAGCGATGCCTCCTCGAACGCGAAAGCGATGGCACGTTCGCTGACCGGCGAACCGTCGACCCCCACGACGACCGGCCCGTTCAGCGCCTCGGCGTGCCGGACGACCACCACCGGACACCGGCCGTGTGCGACCAACGCGACCGCCACGGAGCCGACCAGCAGACCGGCGACACCACCGCGCCCTTCCGAACCGACGACCAGCAGCGAGGCCCGCCGTGACTGGTCGATCAACGCCTCCGACGGGCCGGCGCCGACGGCCTCCCACTCGACGTGGACGTCCGGCACCGTGGCCCGTGCCGCTGCCGCGGCTTCCTCCAGACACTGCTCGGCACGTAGCTGGAAGACACGGCGCACTTCATTCTCGGCGAGCACCAACTCCGGGTACCCGTGGATCGGGGGGAGGTAGCCGTGCACCAAGCGCAAGCCGACGTGTCGGCGCACCGATTCGTCGGCCGCCCACTTCACCGCGGTGAGCGCGGCGGACGAACCGTCCACACCCACCACCACCGGTCCGGCCATCTCGCACCTCCACGGTCGCAGGCCTCTCTCCCACGCTAGGCAGCCCCCGAGTTGCGGAACGCGGTCGAAGGTCTCACCCGGGCAGGGCCTTCCGACGCGGGAAGACCCTGCCGCGGTCCCTGTCGGACGACGGGCGACCGGGCGACCGTGGACGCACGAGGTGCTTCCGCGCCCAGGAGGTGTTACCGCCATGACGTCGTCCGACCACGCTCCCGCGCCGTTGCTGATCGACCGGTTCCTGTCGCGTGCGGACTTCACCCGCACCGCGCACGTGCTCGTGGACGCCGACCCGCCGACCGTGTACCAGGTTCTGCGCGAACTGGACCTGTCCGATGTGCACCAGCCGGTGCTCGACGCGGCCAAGTGGGTGCGCCGACTGCCTCGCCGCATCCGCGACCGCAAGCACGCCGTGCCGCGCCACCCCACCCGGCTGACGATCGGCGACCTGACCGCGGGCACCGACTGGGTGCTGCTGGGTGAGCGACCCGGTTCCGAGATCGTCTTCGGCGCGGTGGGCAAGTTCTGGCGACCCGTCATCGAGCTGCGCGAGATCGAGGCGCGGGCCTTCACCGATTTCGCCGAGCCCGGCTACGGCAAGGTCGCGTGCGCCCTCACCGTGCTGCCCTACGGCGAACGCCGTTCGCTGCTGACCTACGAGATGCGGGTGTCCACGGACGACCCGACCGCGTGGGTGCGGTTCCGCCGCTACTGGAGGCTGGCAGGTCCGTTCATGGGCGTGCTGGAGCGCGCCGTGCTGCACGCGGTGAAGACCTCGGCCGAAGGTGCGTGGTCGCGATGACACCCGTCGTCCACATCCGACAGTTGACCAAGGTGTACGGCAAGCTCACCGCCGTCCACAGGTCGGACGTCGATGTCCGGCCCCGGCGTGCCGCCGTCCAACCTCAGACCCCGCCGCCACCGGGCACGGGCGCCGCGGCGGGGTTCTCGCAGTAGGTGTCGACGCCGAGCAGGCACCCGCGCGTAGGCGCCACAGCCCCACGGGCCGTGGACCGCGACCGCCTGGCCGACCTCCCGACCGGTCACCCCGGTTCCGGGCGAGTGACCCAACCGGCGTTCTCGTGGCCGAGGGCGAACGGCGGTCCCCACGGCAACTGGCCGGTGTCGAACTCACGCATCAGTTGCAGGGTGCGAGTGGCACGCGCCGGCACCACCGACGCGCACCACCACCTCACCCGGTCCCGGCTCGGGCTAGGGCACGTCCACCAGCACCGGATCGGACTTCCAGCTCTCCAGGCGCAACGCCTTCACGCCAGCTCCTCCGTCGGCATCTCCACACGCACCACGCCCGCGATCGCGCCCGCGACCACGGTGGCGGCGTGCCGTTCGGCCTCGTTCGCACCGTCACCCAGGAGGGTGACCACGCCGTCGACGACGGTGATCTGCCACGGAGTGTCGCCCAGGAGTGACAGGTGGTGGCGGACGTCCTTGGCGATGAGCTCGTCGTCGCGGGCGATGCTGCGCAACAGGTCCCGCCTGCTGACCACGCCGACGAGCCGGTCGCCGTCCACGACGGGGACGGTGTGGACGTGCCGGTCCAGCATCGCCTTGGACAGCTCGGCGACGTGGGTGCCCGGTCCCGTTTTGACCACCCTGATCGACATGACCTCACCGACGGTGGCCGCCGTCGGTTGCTGTGCCAGGCCGTGCACGTAGGTGCCCGGGTCCGGCAGGATGCGGTGCCGCAGCAGGTCGGCCTCGGTCACCACGCCCACCAGGCGGCCGTCGTCGTCCACCACGGGCAGCGTCGAGAAGGTGTGCTCGGCCAGCAGCCGTGCCGCTTCCTTCGCCGCCCGGTCGGGGTGCACGGTGATGACGCGCTCGGTCATCAGGTCCTCGGCCTTCATGCCCTCCACGGTCCGCGTCCGCCGAGAGCCACCCCAGTGCCACCGGACCTCCGACACGGGGTCGAAGGTCCCTGTCCGCAGCGATGTTGGCCACCGCACCGGAGCCGCCTGCGGGGTGAACCTCGACTCATGACCTACGAAGTGACGCTCACCGAGGCGGCGCCGTTCACGGCGGCGCGTGAACGCCGCCGCACCCGCGCGGCGGACCTGTCCCGCACCATCAGCCGGGGATCCGACCAGCTGTTCGTCCACACCACACGATCGGGTGCCGTCGCGACCGGGCCGCAGGCCGCCTACCCCGACCCGTTCGACCCCGAGGGCGAGATGGAGGTCGACCTGCTGTTCCCGACCGACCGGCCCACCGGCGCGGACGACGACATCGACACCGTCCAGTGGCCGGGCGGACCGGTCGCCCGGACCCTCACGAGTTCGCCGAACACCTCGTGCGGCTCGGCATCACGTCGATCTCCGTCAATCCCGACGCCGTCCCCGCCGCACGCGCGGTCATCGGGTCCGCGGAACGCGGGCCGATGCTCGACCGCGCCCGCTGATCGCCCGGGTGACGCGGCGGTCGGGGTAGGCGGCCCCGTGACGACCTGCACACCGCGCTACCACGCCATGCCCAGTACAACCGCAGCCGGCCACGGACAGGAGCCGCACGGCGAACGCGCCGGCGAAGCGAGGGCCGCCGACCGCCAGCGCCAGGACCAGCTTCACGCCCGTGTTCGTCGCCAACGCCGCTCCGCACGCCAGCACCGCGGTGTCCACCGGGATCGCGTTCGGGGCCAGGGAAGCCGCCGCGACCGACGCCGCGTGCGCGTCGGCGAGACCTCCCAGCGCGGCCGCGGCGACCGCCCCGCCACCGCCCAGCCAGTCGGCCGCCGCCTTGGTGACCACCAGCAGCACGACAAGGACCACAGTGAGCGCCAGCGCCGATCGCAGTGACATCGGCCTGCTCACGACGGGGTCGACAGCGGATGCGGGTTCGGGGCGCGCACGCCACGTCGACCACGCGACCTCCGCCGACACCACCACAACGCCCGCGCACACGGCGGGAACCAGGCGCAGGGCCACCGTCGGGCTCACCACGGCGGTCACCGCCAGGAGCTGCACGAGCGTGGCCGCGTTGACAGCCATCGCGGCGGGGAGCGCGGGCATCCCGTCGCGCGCCCGTCGCGCGAGGACCGCGGTGGTCGCCGAACCCGACACGAATCCGCCCGCCAGACCGACCACCAACAGGCCCCACCGGCGCCCCAGTACACGCGCCGCGAGGTACCCCGCCCAGCCGATCAACGTCACCGCGAGCACCAGTGTCCACACCCTGGCGGGGTTGAGCGCGCCGTACGGCCCCAACGGCCGGTCGGGCAGCAGGGGAAGCACCACGAAGGCCACCACGAACAGCGTCATCGCGTCGGTGACGTCACGGTCGGTGACCAGGTCGGTCGCGAACCGGTGCAGGGGACGTTTCGCCGCCAGCAGCACCGCGACCACGACGCCCGCGATGGCCGCGAGCTGGGGCCACTTCCAGGCCGGCGCTCCCAGCAGGTACGCCGTGAGCGCGGTGACCCCGGTGGTCGCGCCGACGTCGGCTCGTTCGGACCGCAGGGCTTCCCGGTACCAGACGAGAACCACGAGTGCGACCGCCGCGAATCCGACCGCTGCCACGGCGGGTGACAGCGCCTGCCCGAGGGCGCCGGCCAGGGCGATCAGCGGGAAGGTACGGGACCCGGCGGGTCTGAACCGCTCCCCGGCGGTGGCGTGTTCGCGTTCCAGCCCGAGCAGCAGACCGATCGCGAGGGCCGTGCCCAGGCCCGCTACCGGCGACAGGTCCACCGGTCGGTCCCCAGGTCGAAGATCGGCACGCTCGGACCGCGGGCGTCGGTGGCGGTCATGGCGACTAGCGTCCACCGGAGACCACCGCCCCGCCAGGGCGCATGGACCCGCGCACCTGGCGACCTGGGTCCCTGCCGACACGAACGTGGTGGGCACACGCTGAAGTCATGATCCTGGTCGGAGTGGACGGATCGCCCGCGAGCCGCAAGGCACTGCGCTGGGCACTGGACGAGGCGACGCGCACCGGCACGACCGTCGAGGCCACGATGGCCTGGCGACGTCAGCCTTCGGTCGTACCCGCGCCGTCGATGGGTGTTCACCCCTACGCCGAGGTGCCGCGCCGGCGGCACCCCGGGCAGGAGTTGCACGCGATCGTCGAGGAGGCCCGCGCCGACGTGCCGGCAGCCCCGCCGGTCGTGGAGGTCACCACGACCCACGGGGCCTCCGACGCCCTCGCCGAGGGTGCCGGGAACGCGGACCTGCTCGTGGTCGGCACACGCGGCCCCGGCGCGGCGGCGGGCATGGTGTCGGGCGCGGCAGCACCTCGCGCACGGCCGCTTCGCCGTGCTCCCGGAACACCTTCGGTGCGGCGCGGAACCCCTGCGGCATGTCGTCCACGTCCGCTTCGGTCAGCGGTGCGAGCGCGACGGCCCGGTCGTCGAGCAGGTCGGTGTCCACACCACCCGGACCGGTCACCACGAGCGGCCCGAACCGGGGTCGGTCACCACGCCGACGAGCAGTTCCCGCCCGCCCTCGGCCATCGGCTGGACGAACACGCCGGACCTCACGCTTCGTCGTCAGGACACCTGTCGAGCGCTGCCGCGCCTCGCGGCGCCGGAGCGCCGAGCCGTCGGCGCACGGCCGCCAGGTAGGTGGCCTTCGGCATGGCGGCGAACAGCCGCATCTCCTGCGCGAGGGACGTGCGCTCGTCCAGGAACCGCAGCCCGGGTTCGGCGGTGGTGTGCAGGAAGACGGCGGCGAACGCCCGTTCCAGTTCGGCGGGCCGCCCGGTGATGACGTCGAGCAGAGTGCCGTCGTAGAGCCGGAACCGCCTCGGCGGCTCGGGCAGGTCGAACGGGTGGCCGTGCCGGCGCAGCGACCGGGCGATGGCCGCGCTGTCGCGTTGAACGCGCTGGTAGGCGTAGCCGGTCGAGGCTTTGAGCAGGCCACCCTTGGCGCCGATGGTCAGCACGTCGCCGTGCCGCCGGGGTGTGGCGCGCGCGGAGAGCGGCAAGGTCGCGGCTTCCAGGCGCTCGACCGCGTAGTCGTCGGCGCCCAGGAGGTCCAGGTACTCAGCCAGCGCGTCGTCCTGGCGCGGCACGGTGGCGTCCGGTGCGACGAACGACGTGTGCTCGACCAGGGCCCGGTGCGCGTCGACGGGCAGCACGTAGACGAAGCTCGCACCGCCGAGCTGCGGAGTGCGGAAGTCGAACAGGGTCGGCACGTCCGGGTCGAACACCGGTCGTTCGACCCGGACGTGCCAGCCGCGGAACGTGAGCCTGGCGTCAACCGTCGCGTCAACACCCAGCACGCTGTCGAACACCCAGGCCGCCGCCATCGGCGTGCCGTCCACGACGAGCCGCCCGTCCTCGACCCGGTCCACGTGGCCCCGGTGGAACCGGCAGGCCGGGGCGATCCCCCGGACCACCCGCACGAGATCGGCACCGCGCACCACCCTGTACCGGTAGCGGCCGAGGCCGAGCACCCGCGTCCGTCCGGCGACGTGCACGCGGATCCGGTCGAACCGCCGGGACACCGCGGCGTCGAGCAGGCCGGGCCGGTCGCTCCAAGAGGCCCACGACATCGCCTCGACGGGTCTGTGCCCGTCGTCGAAGACAACCACCGGTGCGGGCGCCAGGTAAGCGGCCAGGGTCAGGCCGCTCATACCGCCCCCGGCGATGACGAGAGGATCGCTCACCGTCCCATCGTGACCGTCGGACGTGCCGGTCGCAGCCGGCCCCGCAGCGGCGGAGACGATCTCACCGGAACAGTGCGTGTTGGGGGCGGTGCAGTCACCCACTCCGGCTCCGACTCCGACCCCTTCTGGTGTGAGGGTGGCGCTTTCGACGGCTACCAGGTGTCGCCAGAGTAGTGAGTTGGCCGATTCGCCGGACGTCGTGCGACGTGATGGCAACGCATCGGCTTGAGCTGGATCACCCTGTAGCGCGGGCGAGGACGTCGGCCGGCAGTCCGTGACCGTCCGAGGTCACCGGCATCTCGGCCCAGCGCTGCACGTCGGTGTCGGTCACGCCCGGCAGGCGTTCCCAGGTGGCGCGCTGCGGCACGCCGAGCACGGTCACAGCCTTGCCGACGCGTCGACCACGGCGGCCGGCGAGCGGGTCTCGGTGCCGCGCCACCGGACCTGACTCTTGGTGTCCAGCCATCCGGCCAGGTCACCGACCAGCAGGCTAACCGACGTGGCCGAACCCTTGGCGCTGCGAGCCGTCTGCGCCCTGTACGGCGGGCCCCTGCCGCAGGACGAGCGGCGGCTGCGTGAAGCCTCGCGCACGCTCGCCCTGGGGCTGGACTCCGGGCTGGCCCCCGAGCGCCGCGCCCCTCGCCGGACGCGCGGGAGACGCTCAACGCGATGATCGACCAATGGCGTGCCGCGGCCCGTCCCGGTGGCGTACCGGCCGCCGTGCACCCGACGAGCAGGTGCTGCGCAAATCAGAGCAAATGAGCACCACCCGCTTCGCGGACAGGCTCCAGCGCCGACCTCGCGGCGGTCACCGTCGGCCCGGTGCCCGGGGTTCAGTCGCCGACGTGGCGGCGGTGGCCCAGCGGCCACCGCCGGCCGACACCGGTCGTGGTCGTCACGGTTTCCCTTCTGAGAGCTTGGTCAGCTCGGCACCCGGCGACTCCGCGGGCTCGAGCACCGGCGCCGGCTCGCCGGCTTTCCACCACCGGACACCGGCCCCCGCGATCAGCAGCGCGAGCACACCGGCGGCGGTCGGGATCAGGAAGCCGGACGTGCCTCCGTAGTGGGTGACGAGCAGTCCGCCGACCGCCGCGCCGCCGGCCATGCCGACCACCACGCCGGCGTCCGCGAGAGCCATGCCCTCGTTCATCCGCTCCTCCGGCGTCAACTCCTGCAGCAGCCCCATGCTCGTGATCATCGTCGGCGCCAACGCCGCACCAACGATGAACGTCCACACCCCGAACAGCAGCAGGTTGCCACCGATGACCAGGGGGACGGGCAGCAGGCAGACGCAGAGGATGGCCGAGAGCGCGAGGGTGCGTCGGCGCGTGTCGCCCTTGAGCTTGCGCGTGCCGAAGTACAAACCGGACAGGGTCGAGCCGAGACCGATGAGGGCCAGGAACACGCCGGAGAACGACCGGGAACCCTGCAGGGCGACATACGCGACCGTGGTGACCTCCATGGCGCCCGCGGACAACCCGAGGACGGGGAACAGGGAGACCGCGGCGCTGATCCCGGGCACGCGCAGCCGGCGGCGCGGCTCGCCTTCGTCGGACTTCAGCGGTGCGGGCTCCGTCTTGCGCTGGGCGGCGAAGAGCAGGGTGCCCACCAAGAGCAACGCGTTGGCCGCGGTCAGCCCGGCGGCGGGGCCGATCGCACCGCACAGCAGTGCGGCCACGGCCGGACCGGAGATGAAGACGATCTCGTCGACGGTCCGCTCGAAGGAGTTGGCCGCGTGCAGCATGTCCGGCTGCCCCTGGTAGATGCGCACCCAGCGGGCACGGGCCATGGTACCCACGAACGGGACGCCGGCGGAGAGGAAGTACGTGACGTGGAGCGTCCAGACCGGTGCGCCGTACACGGCGCACAGGACCGTGCCGGTGCACGCGACCACCGAGATCACGGTGGCCGGGACGGCGACCCGGGCTTGCCCGTACCGGTCGACCAGCCGCCCGACGATCGGCGCGCAGATGGCGACGCCGACGAGACCTACCGCCGACACGCCCCCGGCCACGGCGTAGGAGCCGCGGGTATCAGCCACGAGGAGCACGACGCTGATACCGAACATTCCCATGGGCAGACGGGCGAGGATTCCGGTGAGCGTGAAGGCCACACTGCCTTCCGCGGAGAACAGCCGTCGGTATTGGCCGAGCATTGAACGAGACTCCCCGTCGTCGAGATGAGTGGTTGCTGGACGTTCATCCAGTGGCTGGTCGTTGGAGCACTGTCGAGGCAATTTCGGTGCTGACAAGGGCCGACGCGGCTCGGCGGTCCACCTTGCCGTTGGTGTTGCGAGGAAGCTCTGCGACGACCAGGACCCGCCGGGGCACCATGTACGGCGGCAGATCGCGGGCCAGTTCGGCGCGGACGTCGGTTGGATCGCGGTCCGGTGCCACGCAGACCGCGTAGAGCCCGAGCGCGTCGGCCGTGTCGTGGCACACCACGGCGACGGCGTCCGCCACGCCCGCGAGGGCACGCAGCGCCGCCTCGACCTCGCCCAGCTCCACCCGGTACCCGTTGATCTTGACCTGCTGGTCGGTCCGCCCGAGGAAGTTCAGCGTGCCGTCGCGCAGGGTCACCCGGTCCCCGGTTCGGTACCAGCGGTCCGGCGCGACCACCGGGTCCCCCGCCTCGGCCTCGGGGTGGAACCGGCCGGTGTTGGCCATCGGGTCCAGGTAGCCGGAGAAGCGCTGCGGCCCCCGGACGCACAGCTCGCCCTCCGCGGCCGGGCGGCCGGATCCGTCGAGGATCGCGTGGTCGAGCCCCCGGTAGGGCAGACCGATGGGCACGACGCCGTGAGGTGAGGACGGCCAGTCGGCGGGATCCGGGGGCACGACGAAGTCGCTGCAGCTGATCGTGAGTTCCGTCGGCCCGTACAGGTTGGTCAGCGTGCTCGCGGGGGCGGCCGCCTTCCAGGCCCGGGCCTGCTGCCAGGTGAGCTGCTCGCCGCAGAACAGGCTGTGCCGCAGCGACGGCATGCTGTCCGGCGTCAGCCGTCCGCCTGCCTGCGCCCGGCTGATCGCCGACGGCACCGAGAACCAGTGGGTGAGGGCGTTGTCGACGACGAACCGCACTGGCCGCAGCAGGTCGTTGCGGCTCGCCACGACCACGGTGGCGCCCGCGGACCAGACCGCGAACAGGTCGAACACCGACAGGTCGAAGGTGAGGTCGAAGGTCTGCGAGCAGCGGGAGCCGGGAACGAGGCCGTACCTGCCCCGGACCGCTTCCAGGAAGGCGGAGACGTGGCGATGCCGGATCGGCACCCCCTTGGGCGTGCCGGTCGAACCGGAGGTGAACAGCAGGTATGCCTCCGACTCGGGCGCGTCGGCCAGCGGCGGCACCGGGGGCAGCTCCGCCGGGTCCGGTGCCGGGTCTGGCGTCAGCGTGCGGATCCCGTCGAGACTCGGGACGGTCGACCGGGGGTCGGCCAGGACGAGGCCGGCGCCCGACGCCGCCACCATGTGCCGGGTCCTCGCCTCCGGGAAGGCCGGGTTGAGCGGGACGACGGATCTGCCCAGCCGCTGGATGGCGAGGTAGCCCACGTAGGCGGGCACGCTGCGCTCGGCCAGCAGACCGATCCGCGCGGGTACGGTGTCCGACTCGCGCACGATGCGCGCCGCGAGGGACTCCGCCATGTCCGCGAGCTGCCGGTAGTCGAGGCGTACGCCGCCGACCTCGAGGGCCGGCCGCGTGCCGTGGCGCGCGACGGAGGCGGCGAACCAGTCGTAAAGCATCATGACTCCGTCCAGGACAACGTGCCGGCCGACGAGGTGGCGGTGCCCATCCCGAGCCGCAGCAGGTCCGTCCCCCGTTGGCAGAGCCGCATGGCACCGTCCAGCCAGCCGAGGTCCCCGGTGGCCTCCACCGGGCCGTGGCCGTCGACGCGAAGGCGCAGCCCTCCGTCGCCGGCGACCGGTCGGGCGAGCAGCAGTGCGAAGGCCGCCTCCGAGGCGGGTGCCTTGGCGTGCACCGCCGGCGCGTCCAGCTCCAACCGCGTGACCCGGGCGTTGGGTGCGGACTCGGCGCCTACCAGTAGCACGTCCCGGATCCCCTCCAGCCCCAACAAGGTGTCGGCGACGGAGAAGGCACGCGGGAGGAGGTCCGGTCCGAGGGCCGAGACGCAGGCCATGGGCCCGAAGAAGCCGTGAACACGGCAGAGGTGCCCGAGCGCCGCGGTCGGCGCCGACTGGAAGAACAGCAAGGGACCGACGCGCCGGTCGGCGGCCAACCGGCGCGACGCGCCGTCCAAGGTCTCGGTGTCACCGTGGCCGCCGACAAGGACGAGCGCCGTCGCCTCGCCACCCGCGGCCCCGCCGGGCGCGCGGTCGAGGCAGTCGCCGGCGACGGCGACGACGAGCGGGCCGAACCGGGAGTGGCCGAAGCCGGGGATGGAGGGCAGCGATGCGGGCGCCGCGCCGGGAAGCCCGCCGGCCTGTTCTCCCCACGGTGCCCGGCAGCTCAGGCCCTTCACGGTGAAGACGGGATCGGCGGTCACGCGGCGCTCCTCGCCCGGACGAACTCGAGGAGCGAGTACTCGAGCCGGGCCGGTCCGGGAACGGTCACCGTGTCGAGGACCTCCGTGCGCAGCCCGGCCTCGTCGGCGATGCGCCCGAGCAGGTACTGGTTCCCCAGGCTGCCGAAGCCGAGCAGCAGGCGTCCGCGCGGAGACAGGAAGTCCCGGGCCTCGCGGAGGTAACGCCGGTGGATCAGGTAGCCGGGGTCGAACACGATCCGCGCGAGGTCCTCCGTCACGCCCTCGGGCGCCGGCGCGTCGACGAAGGACGAATTCCAGAAGATGATGTCGAACTCGCCGGCCGGCGCCTCGGCGAACAGGTCGCTGTGGACGGTGTGCACGGTGTCGGCCACGCCGTGGCGGCGGGCGTTCAGCTCGGTGTTGCGCACGGCCGAGGCGTTGACGTCGACGGCCGTCACGTGCGAGCTGCCCTTGAGAGCCGCGGTGACCGCGGTGACGCCCGCACCACAGCCCATCTCCAGGAACGGGCCCGGGCCGTACGGGAGGCGGAAGGTGAACCAGGCCGTGGAGAAGTCGTCGGTCGGGCAGTGGACGCCGTCGAGCACGTCCCATTCCCGTCCCAGCAGCGAGCAGACGATGGGCCCGGTGCGCTCCGCCGGTCGCCGGGCCAGGCGCGTAGCCAGATCGAGGTTCACCGCGAAGCCTCCGTCGTGAAGCGGTGCGCGTCCGCATGGTGCCGCAGGGCGTCCGGGTCCCGCACCACCTTTCCGGAGACCGTGCGGGGCAGGGTGTCGCAGAGGACGAAGACGTTCGGGATCTTGAAGCCGGACAGGTGCTCGCGGCACCAGGCGATGAGATCGGCGGCCTGGACGCCGCCCTCCCGGGCCGTGACGTACGCCTTGATCGACGAGTCGTGGACCACCACGGCGTCGGAGACGTCCGGATGACGGTTCACCAGCACCTCCACCTCGCGCAGGTCGACCTTCAGGCCGCCGACCACCACCAGCGAGTCGGCGCGACCGTGCAACTCCAGGCGTCCGTCGGCGGCGAAGGCTCCCCGGTCGAAGGTGCGCAGCCAGCCGTCCCGGACGCGGTCCTCCGTGCCGGGGCCCAGGTACGGGGACTCACCGACGTGCACGTGGACCTCGTCGTCCTCGACCTTGACCCGGCCCGCCTGCAGGACCTTCCCGACGGACGGGGGCGGGCAGGGCGTGACGAGGTCGGCCGTGATGATCCCGGTCTCGGTGGTGCCGTACACCGGGCTGATGGGAATCCCGAGGCGCTCGTGGAACCGCGACCACAACTCCTGCTTCATCAGCTCGCCGGCCGACACGGCGAGCCGCAGCGCGGGCAGGTGCAGGGCACTGGTCCTGGAGATCACGTCGAAGTGCATCGGCACGCCCAGGATCGCGTGGATGCCCGCGGCCCGCGGCCCGCGCAGCAGCGTCCCCAGGCCGCGCGCGCTGGGCAGCACCGTCTCGGCTCCCACGTTGAGGGCGTGCAGGATTCCGCCGATCAGGCCCATCGTGTGGACGGGCGAGTTGAGGACCAGGACCCTCTCCCCGGCCGTCGGCATGCCGGGCAGCGCCGCGTACCTGTCCAGCTCGTCGAGGATCGACCCGCTCGACCGGCCGATCATCTTCGGGGTGCCGGTCGACCCGGAGCTGAACTGGATGAGGCAGTGCTCACCGGTCGCGGGCCGGCCGCCCGGGAGCTCCAGGACGTCGACCCGGCACTCCTCCGGCGGCGCCGAGTCGATCACCTCGGCCGGGGCCGTCACCAGGGTCTGCGGGCGGCTCAGCTCCAGCAGCCGGCTCAACTCCGAGGCGGTGTGCCGTGAGTCGATGAGGACGACCGTCGCCCCGCGCGACCAGAGCGCCAGCAGCACCTCGATCAGCGTGAAGCTCGGCGGCAGGTACAGGGCCACCGACCGGCCGGCGCCGATGCCCTCGGAGGCGAAGCGGCGGCCGTGGTCGCTCACCCGGGCCGCCAGCTCGCCGTGGGTCACGGCGCCCTCGATGCGGGCGAACACGGCGGCGGGGTCGGCGTTCTCCAGCAGGTTCGCGCCCCACCACTGCGGCGTGGATGTCATCGGCGTCTGCTTTCACTCGGTACTGAACAGCAGGGCGGCATTCGCTCCCCCGAAGGCCGCGTTGAGCGACAGCGCGTACTTCAGTTCGGCGGCTCGGCCCCGGTTGGGCACGCAGTCCAGGGCGCATTCCGGGTCCGGGTCGAGGTAGCCGGCGGTGGGCGGGATCCGCTGGTCCCGCAGGGACAGCACGGTGATCACGGCCTCGACCGCCCCGGTGGCCTCCAGCATGTGCCCGGTGGCGCCCTTGGTGGAGCTCACCGGGACCGCGCCCGCGCGGGCGGCGAACACGTCGTGCACCGCCGCGGTCTCGGCCTTGTCGTTGACCGGCGTGCCGGTGCCGTGCGCGTTCACGTAGCCGACGTCGTCCGGGGAGCACCCGGCGACGCGTAGCGCCGCGCGCATGGCCCGCGCCATGCCGCGGCCGGCGGGATCGGGCTGGATGGGGTGGTGCGCGTCCGCGGACATCCCCCACCCGCGCAGCAACGCGAGCGTCGTCGCCCCGCGACGGCGCGCCGACCGCACGGACTCCAGCACCAGGACCGCGGCCCCGTCGCCGTGCAGCATGCCGTCGCGTTGCCGGGAGAACGGGCGGACCACGCCGCTGTCGCTGAACGCGCCGCCTGCGTCGAACTTCGAGAAGATGTCCTCCGACACCGTGTACGAGCCACCGCAGACGACGAGGTCGGCCTGCCCCGAGCGGATCAGCTGCGCGCCGTAGGCCACCGCCGTGGTCGAGGAGGTGCAGGCGTTGCTGAACGCCATCGGCGACGGGCCGAAGCCGAGCTCCTGCGCCAAGGCGGCGGCCAGCGCGGCGGGCGCGCTGGTGCCGAGCCGGTCGTCCTCCCACCGGTCTCCGCGCTCTTCGGCTCGCCAGAACTCCAGGACCGCTGACCGGTCACCCAGCGTCCCGAGCAGGAAGGGCGCTCCCCGTGCGCGGGTTCGCGCGCCGTCGAGGGCCTCGTGCGCGCAGGCACGCAGAAGGCCCAGCTGCGTGGGAGCGCCGGACGCCCAGACCGCGTGGTCGTCCGGCAGGGTGGCCGCGAACCGGTTGTGGTAGGGGGTGGTGTCGAAGCGGGTCACCGGCGCGAACGCCGCCTCACCCCCGAAGACCCCGCGCCGCACGGCATCCACGCCCGCGCCGAAAGCCGTGCACACCCCGATGCCGGTGATCGCCACGGGCTCAGACATCGCTCGTCGCCTTCGCCGTGTCGCGTTCCGGGAAGCGCGCGTCGAGCAGGGTGAGCAGCGGAGTGGCCTTGACCGCGGTCTCCTCGTACTCCGCGGCCGGGTCGGACATGGCCACGATCGCGCCGCCGACGCCGTAGCTGATGCGACCCGGCTGTGCCACCAGCGTGCGGATGGCGATGCTCAGGTCGACGCTGCCCGACAGCGAGAAGTACCCGATCACGCCCGAGTAGATGCCGCGGGGCCCGTCCTCCAGCTCGTCGATGATCTCCATGGTGCGCAGCTTCGGCGCCCCGGTCATCGATCCGCCGGGGAACGCGGCCCGAACGCAGTCGACCGGGCTGCGGTCGGGGCGCAACCGCGCCGTCACGGTGCTGATCAGCTGGTGCACCGTCGTGTAGGACTCGACGACGAACAGCTCCGGGACCGCGACCGAGCCGGTCACCGCCACCTGGGCCAGGTCGTTGCGGAGCAGGTCGACGATCATGAGGTTCTCGGCTTGGTCCTTCTCGGAGGTCGCCAGGTCCTCGCGGAGCCGGCGGTCCTCCTCGGGCGAGCTCGACCGGGAGCGCGTGCCCTTGATCGGCCGGGCTTCCACGCGCCCCTCGCCGTCGATGCGCAGGAAGCGCTCGGGCGAGGTGCTCAGCACCGACAGCTCACCCATGCGCAGCAGCGCCCCGAAAGGGCCTGGGTTGTCACGGCGCAGCGAGGTGTACGCGGCCCACACGTCCAGCGTGCAGTCAGCGCTGAGCATGTTGGTCAGGCAGACCTCGTAGCTCTCGCCGGCGGTGATGGCGCGCTGGCAGGACTCGATGAGGTCCAGGTAGGTGTCTCGGTCGTGGCGCAGGGACAGCGACTCGGTGACCGGCTCCGGTCGCGCCGGCGAGCGTCCGGGAGCACCCGGGATCGCCTCGATCCGCGCGCGGGTGTCGGCCAGCCAGTCCCGGGCCGGTGCCTCGTCGCCCGTGTGCAGGGCGACCAGGTACGTCGTCAGGGTGCCGTGGTCGAACACCACGTACCGGTCCGCGAAGATCAGCGACGCGTCCGGGTGCTCGGAGCGGTGGCGCGAGCGGGCGCCGCACTGGGCCTTGAGCTCGTAGCCCAGGTAGCCCACCCAGCCGCCGCGGAAGTCGAACGGCAGGCTCTCGCCGCCGACGACTTCCGAGTTCTTGAGGCGGTCGTCGAGCCAGTCCAGGAACGGCCGGGTCTCGTCGCGGGTGCCGTCTCCCGCCCGCACGGTGACCGTGCCCTGCGCGACATCGGCCGTGACGACCTCCGACGTGGGGCTCTCGGCCGCCCCGAGCACGGAGAAGCGGCCGAGACGCGGATCGGGACGGCTGCTGTCCAGCCAGAACGCGAACGGCCGGTCGAGGAAGAGCTCCTCGTAGACCTGCTCCGGGGCACGGTCGGTCGGAAGCTGCTCGACCAGCAGGCGGTACGTCACCCGCTGGTCGGTGTCCACGCGCGGCGCGGACACCGGCTGCGGGGGTCCCGGGCGGACGGTTCGGCCGTGCCGCCGGTTCCAGTCCTGGCTCAGCTCCGCGAAGTTGGCCAGCAGGCGATGACCGTGCTCCGTCGCGATGGACTCGGGATGGAACTGCACCCCCCACTGAGGGCGGTGGCGATGGCGTAATGCCATCAGCACCCCGTCGGGCGTCCAGGCGATCGGATCGAGGTCGTCCGAGAGGCGGTCGACCACCCACGAGTGGTAGCGCACGACCTCGTACTGCGTCGGGATGCCGGCGAACAACCCGGTGCCGTCGTGCCGGACGAGCGACTTGCGGCCGTGCCGGGGCTCCGGGGCCAGCGCGATCGACCCGCCGCCCAGCATCGCGATGCCCTGGTGCCCGAGGCAGACGCCGAGCAGCGGAATCCGGCCCGAGGTGACGACGTCGCGGCAGATGCCGAAATCGGCCGGGACACCCGGTGTACCCGGACCCGGCGAGATGACGACGTTGTCGAACGCGTCGAGGTGCTCCGGCCGCCACCCTGGCTCGTCGTTGCGGATGACCGTGGGCTCGACTCCGTTGACCTCACCCAGGTAGTGCGCCAGGTTGTACGAAAAGGAATCGTAGTTGTCTATGAGCAAAGTCCTCATACGTGCTCCTCGGCGCGGTTCCGGGCGATGTCCAAGGCCGCCGCGATGTGCTCCAGGTCTTGTTCCTCCGCCGGGGTGTCCAGGATCAGCGTGGTGTAGCCGAGGTCGAGGTAGCGCCCGATCTCGTGCCCGACCGCGGCGTAGTCACCGACCAGGTACGGGCAGAAGGTCCGGTAGTTCTTGAACGGCCGCATCCAGTACGTGTCGTGGTGATCGGCAGCCTCGGCGAGTTGCCGGTGCCACTGCGAGTCCGAGCGCGACATGGCGAGCCGGTGGCTGACCTGCCCGGCGCGGTCCTCGGGGAAACGCGCGAGGGCGACGTCCCACGCCTCGGCCGACGTCGGCCGGGTGATCACCCCGATGCGCAGGCCCTGGGGGATCGACGGATCGGCCGCGACCTGCTTCCCCGGTTCCTCCGGGTAGGAGACAGCCGTCGCCGAGGCGGCCCGCGCGGCGGCCATCCCGGCCGCGGAGGAGCCGGAGAACAGGAACCGGGGAGCCAGCTCGGCCGGGAGCGCGGTCTCGAGGCGCAGCCCGGTCACGGAGTAGTAAGCGCCCTCGAAGGTCACCGGTTCCCGCGAGGTGAGCAGCCGCTTCATGATCAGGGAGTACTCGACAGCCCGGTCGTAGCGGTCGTCGTGGGCGAGGTCGTCACCCATCGCCCGCAGGTCCCCGGTGAACCCGCCCGCGACCATGTTCAAGTCGACGCGGCGGCGGTGCAGGTACGCCAAACCGGCCACGAGCTTCGCGGCGGTGAACGGGTGCATGTACGCCGGCTGCACGGCGACCAGCGGAGCCAGTCGCGCGGTGGCCTGGATGATGGTCTGCGCGATCAGCCACGGGTCGACCGACCGGTTGTCCGTGTAGACCAGGACCCCTTCGTACCCCGCGCGGTCGCTCCAGCCCGCCACCTCGCGGACCCGCCGCAGGTAGTCCGCGCCGTGCTCCTCGACCGAGGGAGGACAGGTGCCGAAGAGGGTGATCCCGCTGCGTGGTCGGCTCATCGGGCCACCTCCTGACCGGGGGTGGTCGCGGTCGGGGAGCCGCCGGCCAGCGGTCGGCGTCGGGTGAGCAGGGAGATCCGCGCCGGGTGTCCCGCATCCTCCACCAGGGAGATCCAGTCCTCCGCGACGCGGCAGAAGGCCGAGTTCAGGGCCTGTTCGGCCGAGACCTCGTCCGGCGCCAACACCTCCCAGCGGACCAGGCTGTTGATCAGGTGGGGGTCGAAAGCGGTCCAGGCCCCGTCCAGCCTGATCTCGGGCCAGTAGTGTTCCAACGAGTAGGGGCTGGACAGCAGCAGCCCGAAGCTGCGCCGGGCCTCCCACTGCTCCTCCGTCGCCCGCCGGACGAGGAACCAGGTGGCCAGTTCGCAGTCGGCCAGCGAGGTCTCGGCCAGGAACGAGAGGTCGCGGCGCAGGGCCTCGGGCAGGAAGTAGAACTCGAACCCGGACACCTCGGCGAAGAGCCGCCCCAGCTCCGGCGGGGCGTCGGCGGCACGCCCGGTGGCGCCGACCTCCAGGCTCAGCGTGAATTCCCCGGCCGCGCCGGAAGGGCTCGCCCCGAGGACCAGCGCCTCGGCGCGCGGACGGAAGTCGCACCGGTGGCCGGGGTCGGGGGACTCGCACTCGGCCGCGACTTCGACGTCATACCGGAACGGGCGGTTGTCCACCACCGCGCGCAGCACGTCGGGCCATCGTCGCATGGCGAGGTAGCGGGGCGAGGGCAGGCGCAGGGCCAGGGAGGCGTTGGCCAGGTCGAGCTCGTCGAAGTACTGCTCCTCGCCCGACGTGCGGTGCGGGAACCCGAGGTCGAGGAGCGCTGACAGGACCGGCGCACCGATCCGGAACACCCGCTGGACGACCGAAGCGTCCTGGTCGAAGACGCGGTGCCGGTCGGGCACGAGCCGTGCCCGGTCGGCGATGACCCGGAGCAGGTCGGCGTTCACCCGGAGTCCTCCCGCGAGTCGGAGATCAGGTTCCAGAGGGAGCCGGGCGAGGAGAAGATCTCGAAGGCGATCATCTCGTCGGGGATCACCACCCCGAAGGTGTCCTCGATGGTCACCAGGAGCCGCACGACGGTGAGCGAATCCATCCCGAACGCCGTCAGGTCGCTGTCCTCGTGCAGCGTCGTGCCGGGCGGGAGCTGGCCGGCCATGCACTCCCTCAGCACCGCCTCGAAGTCCGGGTTCAGCGCGGTGATCTCGGACCCCTCAGACACCAGCGGCCTGCCGGTTGCCGTAGAACTTCCGGAGCATCCCCACCAGTTCGGGCGCGTAGCGCGCGGCCGCGAGGATCTCCGGGGGCGGCGTGAACCGCGGGTGGATCATCTCGGCGAACCGCGAGAACTCCATGCGCAGGCTGTGCTCCATGGTGCGCGGCCACTCGACCGGGACCCTCCAGTCGTGCTCGTAGCCGGTGGCGACCATGTGGGTGACCGAGGACTCGACGATCTCGCGGCGGCTCGCCGGCTGGATCGGAGCGCGCACCGGCTCGAAGGGGGCGAGGTCCGCACGCGGCTCATCGCCGAGGATCCTGGACGTCAGCTCCGCGGCCAGCAACGGGGAGAGGTGCAGACCGTCGCGATAGGTGCCGGTCAGCATCCACAGACCGGGCATGGCCGCGCCGATCAGCGGGAAGCCGTCGAGTGCCACGGGCCGGTTCCCCACCTGGATCCGGTTGACGCCCGCCGTCCAGAAGTCCCGGTGCAACTGCCGTGCCGCGCAGTCGAGGAGGAACTGCACGTCCCGGATCACCGGCGTGCTCACCGGCGCGGTCGAGATGACGTTGGTCGCCCCGACGTACACCTCGGTCGCGTTCCTCGGGACCAGGTGCAGGCCGCAGGCGAAGGCGCGGTTCGGCGTGCGGATGACGTGGCGGGGCCCCGGTGACTCGGGAGCCGACAGAAGCATCGAGAGGCCGTAGCCGGAGATCAGCGGCGGCATCCGCTCCGCAAGTCCGGGAACGCTCCCAACGACGGCCTGTGAAGCGGCCCCCGCGGCGAGCACGACCTCACCGCCGGACAGCGCCGCACCGGAGGCGAGGACGACGCCGCGGGCCCGCCCGGCGAGGTGATCCAGTGCGGTGACGGAGCCGTCGACGAGCACCCCACCCCGGGCGACGAAGGCCGCCTCGAGGGTGGTGAGCAGCGCGGCCGAGTCGATCGCGTGCTCGTCGGGGATGAACAGGGCGCGCAAGGGCCTTGAGGCGGCGTCGGGCGAGAGCCAGGCGATGTCGTCCACGTCGAGCTCTTCGTGCTTCTGCTCGTAGGTGGTGAGCGCGCTCTGGATGGCCTGGAAGTTCGCGCTGTCGATGCCGGCCACGCCGACGGTGTTGAGGATGACCACCGTGCCGTCGGCCGTGACCAGGTCGGCGGCGTTGTCGCCGGTGTCCGACGTCAGCTCTTCGAGCCACCGCGGCCACAGCTGCTGCGCCTCCACGCCGAGGTCGAGCTTCCGCCGGCCCTCGCTGCTGGCCAGCAGTGAGGAGGTGACCTCGCCGAAGCATCCGAGCATCGCCCCGGCGGCCACCGACGCCGCGTACGGGCGCGACCGCTCACCCACCACCGCCACCGAAACGCCGCGGCGGACCAGGCTCAGACCCAGGGACAGGCCGAGCACGCCATTGCCTACCACGACCACGTCGTAGCTACCGCCGTCCGAGACGGCACCTCCGTGCGGCACGCGACTACCCCCTTGCGACTCGGAAACTGATGCGTGTGATGGCTCGGTGGCCGAGCCCTCGAGAGGACTTCAGTCGGTCACGGCGAAGCGATCCGGGTAGATCTCGGCCAGGTACTGGTGCACCGAGCGCGCCGAGTTCAGGCTCAGGATCACGTCGCGGCCCGGCTGCTGGAGGTCGACGCCGAAGCGCTCCTCGAGCAGGTGCTGAAGCCAGACGAAACCGAAGGAATCGATCACGATCTCGGTGTCGTAATCAATGGGAGCATCGATCATCTGGATGGACATGCATTCACCGATGATCGCGGTTATTTCATCGCGCGTTACCATGAACTCCCCCTCCTGCATCGAGCACCACAACGCGGAATGCGTCATGGAACGACCCTGGAAGCATGGATCCCGAAGGCACGGGAACGGGAGTGGGCACGTCGCCACGATGCCATCAGATACGACGTCCCGCAGCGCCGGCATGAGCCACTGACGATGCAGAACAATCCAGGGCATCAGCGCCCCGCAAACCCACAGATGTTTACCCCCCTCGCAGGACCTCCCCCGTGGCCGCGGAAGTCAGACAACCACACGTCACTCAATGCATCAAGAGTCCGATTGGCACACGCGGTGGCACGTCCACCGGAGCGAATCAGACGCCGCCGCGGTCGACCTCGGCGATCCGGCGCGGGGCCGTGTCCCGCGTGGCGAGACCCCGAGCAGCGCGAAACTGCTGGTAACGGGCGTCCGCCGAGATCAACTCGGTTGACCGGAAGCTTTCACGATGCTGCCCCATCCGTCCGAAATGACCGTGTTTGGCCGCGCGATCGGCTCGATCACCGATGCACTGCGGCACACCGCATCCAGCGTCCGACGCCGGTAGCGCGAGCCAGTCCAGGCCCTCAGTTCTTGCCGGTCGTCATCCAAAGGGCGGGAAGAACTGACGATGACCTGGCGCGCCGACCTACGCAGCTGACGAATGGTTGAGGCTTGCACCCTCCCAGCCATCTATGGTTCGCTGATGTTCGCTGTCGATGTTGCCGACGCGTCCACCGCGCCACTATTCGGCGTTCGCCGACAGGGACAGCGGCGGGACAAGACGGTTCCCGTTTTCGCCGACACACCGCTCCGCACTTGCGGTGGTGTGGAGTCGCGTGCGACCGGCGAAGCCCGCACGTGTTGAACGAGCAACTCGGCGCCGCGCCGGCATTCCCTCTTCCCCGCCCGGCGAGGGCGTCATCTTCCGTCCAGAACAGGGGTAGCGGCGTGCGAGAAGAGCTGACGAACTTCTCCGGCGGGGTGCGACGCGCCGGACCACTGCAGTCGGGCATCTGCCAGCTGGAGTGGATGTCCTACCGGTCCGGCGCCCACGGGCTGTTCCCCAACATCTGGCGCGTCGTCGCCGTACCCGAGGGTTTGCCGGACGAGGCGGTGAGCGCGGTGGTGGGCGACCTGCTTCGGCGGCACGAAGTGCTCCGGACCACGTTCGACGCCGACGAGGCCGGGCGGCCACGGCAGAGCGCGCACGAAACCGTCCTGGCGACGCTGCCCCGCCTCGCCGACGAACACTCCCGCAGCCGCTTCGTCGAGACCCCGTTCGACGTTGCGGCCCAACCCCCGATCCGGTTCGGCCGCACGGCGAACAGCGACCTGATCTTCGCGGTGGCCCACATCGCGGCCGACGAGGCGGCGGCCGAGACCCTCGTCGCCGAGCTCACCGAGCTGCTCGCGGCGCGGCACCAGCGGCGACCCGCCCGGCTCGGCGCCGACGTGCCGCAACCGATCGACCGGGCGCTGCACGAGCGGGGACACGGCAGGCCTCGCGTCGAGTCCGCTCTACGGCACTGGACCGGCACGCTGCGGGACTTTCCGGCGTCCGCCCTGCCGGTGAGCCGTGGCCGGCCCGGAGCCGATGTGGTGTTCGCGGACCTCGAATCGCCCGCCGCGACCCGAGCGCTGGCGATCCTGCACCACACGTACGCGGCGTCACCGGCGTCGGTCTTCATCGCGGCCGTCTACACCGCCTTGGCGATCCAGTACGACCGGGCGCAGCTCGGCTTGAGCCTGACCTGGTCGTTCCGGGAACTCCCCGACACCGGCGAGATGATCGCCTCGGTCTTCCGGGACATGCCCCTGCTCGTCGACGTCGGCGGGCAGCCGTCGTTGTCCGAGGTGCTGCGCCGGGTGCGGAAGGCGATCCTCGTCGGCGGTCGGCACATGGGCTTCGACGTGCTGGAGTTCCACGAAGGCGCGGGACGGGTCGAGGCCGAGCGGGGCACGTTCCTGGCGGGTCCCGAAGCCGTCAGCTGTCGCTTCGACGGCATCGACTGGGAGGCTTCGGACCCCGGCGTCGATCCGCGCGCCCTGCTGACCCGCTCGCGGGTCACCGTCGGCCGGATGAACGAGTTCCACAACCTCTGCAACCTGTTCGTCAGCGCCTCCCCCGTCGAAGGGCGGCTGCAGATCCACGCAGCCATCGACGCGGCCATCGCGGGCGACCGGGACGTCGTGGGGCTCGTCCGGCTGATCGAGGCGATCCTGGTGCACGCTTCCGCCGCCGGTGACCTCGCCTACCCGGAGGCCGAGGCCCTTGCCCCGGAGCGCTGGCGGCCGGGCGCGCGCTGGACCCGGATCGGCGGCGTCTGGGTGGACTTGGACTTCCTCGCCGACCGCCTTCGCGAGCATCCGGCGATCCACGGCGCCGAGGTCCGCGAGGACCAGGGCGTGGTCACCGCCCATGTCGACGCCGACCTGGAACCGTGGGAGCTGCGCGACTTCCTGCTGTCGACCGACAACGGCCGGTGCGCCATGGCGAGCCCGCACCACTTCGTCGTCCGTCGGGCGGACGGGCGCACGGTCGCCGGTTCGGGCGCCCAACGACCCGCACGGGCACCGCGAGGCCCGGCCGAGCAGGCGCTCATGCGCGCGGTGGCGGAGGCCAACGGATTGGTCGGTCTGACCATGGCCGGCACCTACCTGACGGTCGGCGGCCGCCTCCACCACGGCCCCCGCGTGCTGTCCCTCCTGTGGGACAACGGGTTCGACGGCATCTCGGTCGCGGACCTGCGCCGGCCGACCAGCCTCGTGGCGCTCGCCGGACGACTGCGGGTGCGGTCGTCCATTCTCCAACCTGGAGGTGGTGCGTGACCCTCAAGGACCTGCCCGGGGAACGTTCGTGATGTCGCGCAGGAGTCGCCGGCCGGCCCACCTGGGTCGGGTCGTAGGCGTCGCGGACGCGACCCGATCGGAGGCTCGTCGATGGGAATGCTGACCGGCGTGGAGCTGAACGGCGCCTCTGCCACCATCGACCAGGTCAAGGCTCTCGCGCTGACCAACTACGGGCACTTCACGTCGATGCTCGTGGAGCGCGGCCGCGTCCGCGGCCTCTCCCTCCACATGCAACGGCTGTCACGGGACTGCCGGCAGCTCTTCGGCACTGATCTCGACACCGACCGCGTCAGGCAGCACGTCCGCCACGCCCTCGGCAGCGGTGGTCCTACGACCGTGGTTCGCATCACCGTCTTCGATCCAGCGCTCGACCTGGGCACCATCGGTCACGACGCCACACCTCACGTGCTGGTGACCACGCGGCCCGCCGGTTCCGGCAGTGGGTCGCCGTTGCGACTGCGATCCGCGTCGCATCAACGCGAGATGCCATCGGTCAAGCACATCGGCCTGTTCGGCGCACTCCACCAACGGAGGACGGCGCAGCGGGAAGGCTATGACGACGTCCTCTTCCTGAATCTCGACGGGTCCATTTCGGAGATCGCCACGTCGAACATCGGATTCGTACGATCCGGACGCGTCGTGTGGCCCGAGTCGGCGTGCCTCGCCGGGGTCACCATGACGTTGCTCAACCAAGCCCTCGATGAGCCGGTAGCCACCGAATCGCTGACTCTCGGCGACTTGGAGGGCATCGATGCCGCCTTCGCCACGAACGCGGCCACCGGCGTCCGAGCTGTCGCCTCCGTGGACAGCACCACTTGGTCGTCAACCGTCAACCCGGTGTTAGGCGGGCTGCGTGACCTGTACGCCGACATTCCCGCCGAAGTCGTGTAGCCGGCCCGTGTCGAGCCGCGGCCGGGCTGCGCGAGGTGGACGGGTTCTTGTCGGATGAGGTTGGAAAGGCTCACTGTTCCGCCCTGCGGACGTGCCGGCTCCCGACGTCACCCGAAGGTGTGCCCGACTGCTCGCGGCCGACCAACGTCGGGCATCCGACACCGCCCCTGTTCGAGCCGGGCGGAGCACCGGCCTCCAGACCACTACTTCGAGTGATGAAACGTCCACGGTCCCGGCGCTAACCTTGGTCGACTACTGCTTCGACAGCACTCTCGCCGGTGACGCGGAACCGCTCAAGGTGGCCTCGCCGAAGAGGTTGCGCGCCGAGGCGACCCCGGCGATCACCGACCTGCTCCACGAGATCAAGTCGAAGGCCCGGCACGCACGGATCGTGGTGCTGGGGTACGCGCCGATGTTCGAGCCGGACACCGACTGCACCGGAATGATCAGCAAGCAGGAGAGCAACTGGTTGAACGAGATGGCCGGCCTGATGCGCGAGTCGGTGCAGGCCGCGGTGGCCGCGCTGCATGTCCGTCGACGACACCGGCGAATCCGGGGAGCCGACTGAAGTGGTGTCGAGGTGGTACCAGAAGAAACTCCGGCGACCCGGCCACCGGCCGGTTCTCCTACCAGCCACACAACTACCCCCGGAAGTCCGCAGCGAGTGGCGGGCGGTCGCGGCGGGTGGGGTGACCTCGTGGCGGGACCCGCGGACCGGGTCCGACTGCTACGGCGGCGGTCTGGAGGTCCAGGGCGACCCCGAGTTCTACCTGGACCACTACCCGATCTGCTGACCGCCCGGCCCCCGGCCGGGACGCCCACGGGACTCCCGAGCCGGTACCCCTGCCGACGACGTAATCGAGAACAACGACCAGAGGAGTGGGATTTTCATGTTCGCCAAGACCGCCCGACTCGCCGCCGCCCTGTCCCTGGCGGCCGCGGCCACCGCGACGGCGACCGGAACCGCCGCCGCCGAGACCTACTGCCAGGACATCGGCAACGGGAACTTCTGCATGAGCGTCGACGGCACCCCCGAGGAGGGCACCCTCGTCACGATGACGTACCACAAGGAGGAAGGTAATCCGATCACCATCCGGTTCGCGTGGTGGTACTACGCCGGTGACACCTCTTACAGCGGCTGGCTGCCGGCTGCGGCGGGCGATCGCCTCGTCTTCTACGACTCGGCAACTTACGAATGCGTCTACGGGAAGATGGAAGTGCAGGGAGGTCCCACGTACTACCTCGATCGGAACCCGATCTGCCCGGGGTGACCGAACACGGCCGGCGGCCGAAGGCGCGTCCGAGAGGACTCCTGACCATCGGCGGTTCCTCGACGGCCCCGACCCGCGCCGGTACCGCCTGAACCTGGTCCAGGTCGGCCTGCGCGGCAACGTCTCCGCGGTGGCCACCCAACTCGACGGCGCCATGCGCGGCTCGACCCGGACCGTCCACAGTGACACCCCGGTGCCGCAGTTCCTGCAGTAGCCCGGCCCAACTACGAGTCAACGACAGAGGGCCGTCCGCGCAGTGCGGAGGGCCCTCTGTCGTTGATCGACGGCGAAATCAAGCCGCTGAGACGACTTCAACGTTGGTCAGGTGCACATCTGCCGGACAGGCGACCAGATCGCGAAGCCGTACCCCTGGACGTGGACATTCGACCAGGCCCGCATCACCGCGTCGCACGGTCGCTGCTGCGTCGGCGCGAAACAGGCTCGCGTGAAGCCGCCGTTGAGCGTGCTGGAAAGGCAATCCCGGTCGTAGGTGAGGACCCCATTCACGTAGAGGACCACATTCGGTGCCGCGAGGGAAACCGCCGAGCTGCCGTGATTGGCGACGATCGCCACGGCCTGCGTGGCGTCGCCGTTGACGACCACGCACGACTTGACGGTGACATCGTGTGTTGGATGGCTGACGGAGGTGCAGTGGAACTTGTTGGTCTGCGTGACCTCCTGCCAGTACGGATCGGCGCTCGCGGTGCCGCCGAGCACGAGGAACGAGCCGGCGAGGGTGAGCACCGTCGCCAAAGTCTTCACCAAACGGATCGCTGATCCTCCTTGGAACGCCCATTGCGTGAAATCGTCCCCGAACGCGGGTCCCGATCCACGCGGATCTCCGGAAGGCTGACGAGCCGGGAGTGGACGCCGGGGCTTGGTGCGACAGCGCCCCACCCCCGTGAACTACCTGTGCCGTGGAGGTGCCGGTTCTCGTGGGCAGCTTTGCTGCACCGACGCCGTGGCCCCCACGCGATCCCTCTCGTCCCCGCCTCGTGGAAGGCCCCGTCCCTGGATGCTATTCAGCACTGGGACCCGAAGCTGTCAGGTGAACGCCTGACAGGACAGGCGCCCGACGGAAGCTGTTCGTCGGCCTGCACGGTTCCAGTCCCGCCGGGCGGCCGAACGAACCGGCCGACGCGGCGCGCGGGTTCCTCACCGCCCTCGGCGTCGACCCGGAGGTGCTTCCGGCGGAGCTGGACGCGCTGGCCGCGTTGTACCGGGCCAGGTGGCCGGACGGCGGATGCTGCTCGTTCTGGACAACGCCGCCTCCGCCGAGCAGGTCGTGCCGCCCGCCACCTGCCTTCGGACCTCCTCGCCCGCGGCGAGGCCCGTGCTCTGCCGGCCGCACGCCTCGGCGGCCAGCGCATCGAATCCGAACCCCGGGTGACCAACCCGGTCCCGTGCTTTCGTTGTTCGAGCCCCTGCCACGAAGGCCACGACATCACGGACGCAAACTCCGGCGACGGACTCGTGGACGCCAGAGCGTGTTGACCTGCGAAGCGACAGTCCACATTGGACCACACAGGCAAAGCGGCCTCGCCCTGGCTGTTTGCCGGCGGACAACCGAGTCGGCCCACTACCAACTGGGCGGTGTTCCTGTCAGTTCGGAGCCATGAGCCTGGCCTCCGCTCGCACCTACGACCGGTTGGCCGACGTGTTCGAGCGGGCGCAATGGGTCGGCGACACGGCAGCCCGCCGGGGCACCTCGACGGCACCGACCACCTCACCCACGCCGAGCAGAACTAGTGGCCCATGCCGAGACCACCGTCGACCGGGATCACGGCACCCGTGATGTAGGCCGCGTCCGGGCCGGTCAGGAATGTCACCACTCCCGCGACCTCGTCCGCGGCCGCGTCCCTGCCGAGCGGCACCATGCCGAGGATCTCGGCCTTGCGCTGCTCCGAGAGCGGCGCGGCCATGTCGGTGTCGACCAGGCCCGGCGCGACCACGTTCGCGGTGATCCCGTGCGGGCCGAGCTCACGCGCGAGCGACCTGGCGAGCCCGACGAGACCTGCCTTCGAGGCGGCGTAGTTCGCCTGGCCGGGCCATCCGTACAGTCCCACCACGGAGGAGATGAAGACCATCCGTCCCCGGCGCATCTTCATCATGCCGCGCACGGCGCGCTTCGCGGCCCGGTACGCGCCGGTCAGGTTCGTGTCGACCACGTCGGTGAACGCCTCTTCCTTCAGGAAGGCGAGCATGTGGTCCGACGTGATCCCGGCGTTGGCCACCAGCACCTCGACCGGTCCCTGCTCCTTCTCCACGGTCCTGAACGACGCGTCCACCGATGCCGCGTCCCGCACGTCGCACCGCACCACGGACAAGCCCTCGACCGGTTCGCCCGACCGTGAGGTCACCGTGACGCTGTCGCCGCCGGCGGCGAGGCGCCGCGCGATCGTCAGCCCGATCCCTCGGTTGCCTCCTGTGACCAGTACCGAACGCCCCACGTTCCCATCTCCTGTCGTCATCGTCATCGTGCGCCGGCGGTGATGGGCAGCGCGGCCCAGCCGGATATCGTGTGAGAGTGCAGCCGCACCCCTGGCCCGGCCGGGGCGAGGTCGGTGAATCGGCCGAACAACTCGGCGAAGAACAGCTTCAGGGTTTCCCTGACGACGGAGTTCCCCACGCAGTAGTGCGGTCCGATGCCGAAAGCCAGGTGCTTGTTCGGCTGCCTCCGGACATCGAAGGTGAACGGGTCCGCGAAAACGTCCTCGTCACGGTTGGCCGAGGCAAGCCAGACGACGACCGCCTCACCTGCTTTGACCTGCCGTCCCCGCAGCGTCACGTCCCGAACGGCGTACCGCATGAAATGCGTGTTGGGCGTGGCCCAGCGCAAGGCCTCCTCCACCCCACTCCCCAACAGGGACGGATCGGCAGCCCACTGGTCCAAGGTCGCCGTCCCCATCAGGTCGGCCAACGTGCTCGCCGGGACCTGGGAGATGGTCACGCTGCCGCCGAGCAGCAGGCTGTAGCAGTTCGACACCACCTCGCCCTGGTTCAGCGGGCGACCGTCCCACACCGTGCCGATGAGCAAGCTGACCAGGTCCTCACCCGGATGGGCACGACGGTGGCGCACGATGTCGTGAAAGTAGGCGAAGAGCTCGCGGTGTGTCGCCTCGAGCACGGCTTCGGCCGCACCTGCCCGTCCGAAGAGCGGGTCCTCGGGCGCGACGGAGGCGATGCTGAGCTCGGCCAGGTGGGGCCAGTCCTCGGCCGGCAGGTCCATGAGGGTGCCCATCACCGCCACGGCCAGCCCTCGCATGTGCGCGGCCAGGTCGTAGGACGTGCCGTCGGCCAGGCTCGCGAGCGTGTCGCACACGATCTTCCGCAGGCGCTCGTGCATCGACAGCACCGGCTTGGTCCCGAGCGCCCGCTGCATCGGCATCCGCAGCGTGGTGTGCCGGGGTGGATCGGTCGCCACCAACTGCTTGCCACCAGCCGGGTCGTCCCGGCCGAGCAGGTACAGCAGGGTTCCGCGCTCCGACGTGAACGCCGTGGCGTCCCGGAGCACCTCGGCGGCCTCGCGGTACGACGTCACGGACCAGAACGCGCGTCCGTCGGGCAGGGTCTGCCGCATCACCGGCGACTCGCGGCGCAGACCGGCCCAGAGGGCGTGCGGTGCGCCTCGGCCGTGGAACGCGGGATCGACGAGTGCCATGGCGTCAGCGGCGACCGGCCACCGCGGGGTGTGCGTGTTCACGGGGCCGGCCGAAGCGTGATGAACCGCTGCTGCCACAGGGCGTGCAACTCGTGCCTGACGTCCTGGTCGATGCCGCGCGAACCAGCGAGGGATCGCAGGGTCCGCACCCCGTCGGCGGACGCCAGCAGGGTGAAGAGATCGAGGGAAACCTCCATGGTCGCGCCTTTCGGGTGGTCCAGGGAGATCTCGCAGGAGACCTCGCGTCGGCCTGCCGCGGTGTGCCTGATCCGCTGGCTGAGGCGGGTGACGGGCCGGAGTCCGGGGGCCAGGTCGTCGAAGGCGAGCGTGACGTCCCCGCGCCGGCGCACCAGGAAGTCCTCGATCACGAGGAAGTCCAGCTCGGTGGTGAGGAAGCAGGTGACGGCGTCCTGCGTGGTCTGCACGATCGGCTCGGCGTTGTTGTTGAACGACGTGTTGAGCAGCACGGGCGTACCGGTCAGCTCGCCGAACCGATGAACGAGGTCGTGGAACCGCCTGTTCGACGCCGGGTCCACGACCTGGACCCTGGCGCTGCCGTCGATGTGCGTGACGGCTCCCAACTCCGCCCTTCGATCCTCGCGCACCGCGACCACGAACGACATGAAGTCGTAGTTGGCCCGGGTCGCCGGCAGCACGAAGTAGTCACCGGCGGCCTCCGGCGTCACGACCGGCGCGAACGGCCGGTACGCTTCTCGCTTCTTGATCATCGCGTTGATGCGCCGCTTGTTGTCCGCGGGCCGCGCGTCGGCGAGAATGCTGCGGTTGCCGAGCGCACGCGGGCCGTATTCGGAGCGGCCCTGTGCCCAGCCGAGCACCGCACCGTCGGCCAGCAGCCGTGCGGCGGTCGCCACGATGTCCGGCGGTCGCTCGTACTCGATGAGGTCACCCCAGGAGGCGAGCTCCCTTTCGACCTCGGCGGGGGTGCCGAGGTCGGGCCCCACGCTCGCGGTGCGCATGCGGGGCTGTCTGCGTGGGGCTGCCCCCAGCTGCAGAGCGGCGGCCAGGGCGGCCCCCTCGGCGGCCCCGGCGTCGTGCGAGACCGGGTGAACGAAGACTTCCCGGAACTTCCCCGAGTCGAGGATGCGTCCGTTGAGGGTGCTGTTGTGCGCTACGCCACCGACGAAGCAGAGGTTCTTCAGCCCCGTCTGGTCGGCCCAGTGGCCCAGGACGTGCAGGGCGATCTTCTCCAGCGCTTCCTGGAGCGCCGCGGCGAAGTCCTTGTGCGCCTGGGTGAACTCCTCACCCTTGCGGCGGGGTGACATGCGGCTCGGGGTGAAGTGCCGGAGCGTGAAGTCGCCGCCGTCCTTCAGGTCGTACAGGGAGCTGAACATGTCCCGGTAGGTCGCGGGGTCTCCGTAGGGCGCGAGCCCCATGACCTTGTACTCGTCGCCGAGCCCGTACCCCAGCACTCGGGTGTTCGCCAGGTAGAGGCCGCCGAGCGACTGCCCGAGACCGTAGGTGGCGAGGCTCTCCAGGTGTCCGTCCCTGCCGCGGAAGATCGTCGTCGAGTGCTTCTCACCGCGGCCGTCCATGACCACCACCAGCGCGTCCGTCATCCCCGAGCGGAGGTAGGAAGAGATGCCGTGGGCGACGTGGTGCTCGGTAAAGACCAGCGGTCTGTCCGACACGTCCACCCCGAGGGCTTCCGCCAGCCGAGCCATGACGAGCTCACGCGCGGTGGGCACGGGAAGCTGCGGCCGGCCGGAGTAGATCACGCGGAGCGACTCGTCGAGCAGGTCCTCGGCGAAGAAGTGCCCGACCGCGGCGATGTCGGACGGCGACACCCCGGCGACGTCCAGGCAGGCGCGAATCGCGTTGATCGGGAACTTCGTGGTCTTCTTGATCCGGTTGAACCTCTCCTCCTCCACCGCGGCCACGAGTTCGCCGTCCCTGATCAGGCAGGCGGCCGCGTCGTGGAACGCATCGTGGAAGAAGGCCCCCTCCATGTTGGGCACCAGATCGGTGTCTTCGCCCGAGAAATGCCCGCTCAGGCCAAGTACGAGCATGCTGCACACTCTCTTTTCTCAGTCGGGGTCTCGGAGTCCGGCCAGGTCCCGCGCGTGCACGGCGGAACCGAGCATCGCCAGCCGTTCGGCAGCGCTTCCGCCGAACGGGGACACCGTGAGGGTCGTGACACCCGCGGCGGCGAACGCGCGCATTCGTGACGCGATGCGGGAGACCGGTCCCAGTAGCGAGGTGGCGTCGATGAAGTCGAACGGCACGGCCGCCGCGGCGCCGGCGAGATCTCCGGTGAGGTAGCGCTCCTGCACTTCGGCGGCCTGCTCGGCGTACCCCATCCGGCGTGCGAGCTGGTTGTAGTAGTTGTCTTCCCTGCTTCCCATACCTCCCAGGTACACGGCCGTGTACCAGCGCACGGCGTCGGCGCAGGCGCGCACGTCGTCGCCGACGACGATGGGGGTCATCGACACCACGTCGGGTGCGCGATCCGCGGGGGCACGGGCATGAAGGTCGCCGAGCAGCTCGGGCGCGAACTCGGGCGCGAAGAACGAGGCCAGCCAGCCGTCCGCGATCTCGCCGGTCAGGCGCAGGCTCTTGGGGCCGATCGCGGCCAGGTAGACCGGGATCTCGTCCTGGGTGGGTCGAATGCTGAGCGTCAGGGGTTTTCCCGGACCGTCCGGCATCGGCAGCGTCCAGTGCTCACCGGAGTACGTGAGGAGGTCCCGTCGCAGCGCCGTGCGCACGATCTCCACGTACTCCCGGGTGCGGCCGAGCGGGTCGGCGAACCTGACGCCATGCCACCCTTCGGACACCTGGGGTCCGGAAACGCCCAGGCCCAGCCGGAACCGCCCGCCGGACAGGTTGTCGAGGGTGGCGGCCGTCATCGCCGTCATCGCCGGGGTCCGAGCGGGGATCTGGAAGACCGAGGATCCCACCGCGATCCGCTGGGTGCGCGACGCGATCCATGAGAGGACGGTCGCCGCGTCCGAGCCGTACGCCTCCGCGACCCAGCACACGTCGTAGCCGAGGCGGTCCGCCTCGCACGCCAGTGCCAGACCGTTCGCGGCGTAGCCCGCGCCCCAGTAACCGATGTTCACGCCGAGCTTCATGCTCGCCTCTCCCCCACCGTCATCGCAGCGTGGCCGGGAGTGCGTCCAGGCCGAAGGTCAGAGAGCCGTCGCGGTAGCGCACGGCGGTGTCCGGGGCGAGCCGGGCGGCCGGGAAGGACTCGAAGAACGCCGGGAGCACGGTGCGCATCTCCAGGCGGGCCAGTGGGGCGCCGAGGCAGAAGTGGATGCCGTGGCCGAAGGCCAGGTGCCGCGCTTCCGCACGCCCCGGTTGGAACTCGTCGGGGTCCGGGTACCGGCGCGCGTCCCGGTTGGCGGCCGCGAAGGAGCACAGGATGCGGTCCCCTGCCTCGATCGTGGTCCCGGCGACGACGGTCGCCCGCCGCGCGGTCCTGGGCAGCGAGAAGTGGAACACGGTCAGGTACCGCAGCAGTTCCTCCACTCCCCGGACCAGCGACTCCTCGTCGCGCAGCACCGTCTCGCGGTGCTCTGGGAACTCCAGGAGCAGCAGCAGGCTCTGCGCGATGAGACTGGCCGTCGTCTCGTGGCCGGCGAGCAGCAGCAGGTTGCCGGTGGCGACGAGTTCGGCGTCGCCCACGCTCGAACCGTGGCGAGCGATCAGCGCACCGAGCAGCCCGTCACGGTCACCCGGCTCACGCCGCAGCCGCGCCACGAGGTCGCTCATGTAGGCCTGCATCTCCGCCCGGTTCTCCGCCCTGGCCAGGGCGGGCAGGCGGGTGTCGATGGCGATCGCGCTACGTCGGCAGAACTCGTCCCGATCCGTGGGGGGCACGCCGAGCAGCTCGGCGATGACCACGGCGGGGACCGGCTGGGCGAACGACGTGACGAGATCGGCCCGCTCCTGGCCGCGGAGCCCGGCCAGCGCGTCCCGGGTCGCGGCGGCCACCACTGCCTGAAGGCCCGCGACGCGCCGGGAGCTGAACTCCGCGGACAGCAGGCCACGTAGCCTGGTGTGCTGCGGGGGATCCAGCCCGAGGAGTGATCCCGGACCCGTTGGCGAGGCGTCCCCGCCCGGTCCACCGGCCGGCAGGCGCAGGACGTTGCTGAACAACGCGGGATCCCCGAGGACCTCGTGGATGTCCGCGGGCCGGGTGATCAGCCAGGTCCGTCCCCGTCCAGGGGTGACCATCGGCATCGAGATCTCCACGATGCCGCCCGCCGCGTCGACCGCCAGCAGCTCCGGTGACGGGTGCAGGGGTCGGTGGGGGTCGCGGCGCATCGCCAGCGGGGAAGGGCTGCCTACGTCGGACACCGCCATCAGGTGGTCGCGATCTGGGTGGCGAGCGCCGACGACAGCGCGGCAACGGACGGGTGGTCCCACATCATCGTCGCCTCGACGGGGATACCGAGGTGGTCCTCGATATCGGCGACGATGGCCAGTGCGTACAGCGAGTCGACGCCGTAGTCGGCGAGCGGGGTGTCCACATCGATCTCGGCGGGCTCCCGCTTCAGGTGCGTGGCAAGGCGTTCGACGAGCCAGACGCGGAACTCGGCCTCGTCGAAGTCGGCGGACACCATGGTGTTTCCCCTCTCTGGAACGGAATCGGGCGCGTCACGGGCGTGCCTGGGCCGTGAAGCCCAGGCCGCGCCGTGCGGTCGTGCGGTGGGCGGCCTCCTCCACGAGGAACTCCGCCAGTTCGGCTGGGAGGCTCCTCGGTCGGTTCCACGCCGCGTTCCTCAACCTGTGCAAGACGGCCGCGAGCCACCGCTGATCCGCCGTGAAGGTCGTGGTGTCCACGGCGGCGGTTGTCCGCCGCCAGGTCTCGAAGCAGGCGCTCGCCACCAGGACGCGGACGTACCGGGTCACCAAGTCGTAGCTCCGCGGATCCGCGGCGACTCCCAGCGAGGTGACGTCGAGGTCCCGGCAGCGTTCGGTCAGGACCCGGTGCTCAGCCGCGAAGAACTCCGCGGCCTCGGCGACGTCCGGGCGGAGCAGGCCCGGCCGGGATGCCGCGAGGCCCGTGGTCAGGGCCCCCGAGAGCCCTTCCCGGCCGGCAGCGCTGATCGCGAGGGCGTGGAAGTCCAGTGCCGGCAGGGTTCGGCCGGCGACGAACACCTCGTCCGGGACGACGCCGGGTTCCGCCCAGCCACGCCGGGCCAGCAACGGGAGCTGGGAGAGCAGCGACACCTGGCACGCGGCGCGGGCGGCGTGCCCGAAACCGGCGGGCTGGACGTCGCGGAGGAGCTTCTGGAAGATGGCGGCCTCCCCGTCGCGCACGTAGAAGTGGGCGCCGAGAACCTCCGACAGGTCGTTCATCGCGTCGATGAGGATCTTCGACACGAAGAACTTCACCGCCTGGGCGTAGATCGCGGTCTCGCCGGGGAGCACGTGCAGCGCGCGGGTGGCCACGGACGCGAGGCAGTCGGCCGCGAGAAGATCGGCGTACGCGCCGGCGATCACCGATCGCACGTGCGGCATGTCGACCACCGGACCGCCGTACAGCCGCCTTCTGGTCGAGTGACGAAGTGCGACCTCCAGCCCGGTGTCCAGGACGCCGCAGAACATCGACACCAACGTCGTCCTGGTGATCTGGAACGAGCGCAGTGCGGTTTCCAACCCCGACCCCGGTCGCCCCATCAGCGCCGAGTCCGGCACCGGGCAGTCCCGGAACTCGATCCCGCCGAGTTGGACGCCGCGCATTCCCATGGTTCGGAACCGCGGGAGGTAACCGAAATCGCCTCCGTCGAGCGACGCCTTGTCGATCAGCAGCTGGGAGTGGCTCCGGGCGCCCTGCCGCGCGGCGGTGCGAGCGAAGAGCACGAACGCCTCACTGCGCTGGATGTTCGTGACCACTTCCTTGCGGCCGTTCAGCGTGATCCGGCCGGGCTCGAGACTGGCTCGGCACTCGGTCTCGGCCATGTCGTTGCCGTGGGACAGCTCGTGGTATGCGACGGCGATCCGACCACCGGAGAGGAGCAGGTCGGCGGCGGACCGCTGTTGTCGAGGGCTTCCCGCGGTCCAGATGTTCACGCCGGCGATGAGCGAGCTCGCGCCGTACCCGAGCCCGAGGCAGGGGTCGCGGCGGTAGACCGAGCGCATGATCTCGACCAGGTCGTCGAGGCGGTCCAGTCGGCCGCCGAGCCGTGCCGGCACGAACTCCGCGTTCAGACCGAACTCCGTGAGCGCCTGTTCACCGGGCCCGAACATGGTCTCGGCCTCGTCCGCGTCGAGGATCCGGTCGAAGCCGAGGGGGTTGCCGGGCTCGAACGGGTCGCCGAACTCGTGCTCGAGGCGGGCGAGCCGCCGCGGACCGGGAGTCGGGTTCACAGCGGTGTCACCCCGGTTCCGAACAGTGCCGGCACCGGCCCGCCCGCCGCCGCGAGCAGGTGGTCTGCCAGCGCCTCGAACGCGTCGCCGTGCGTGTCCGCCGTCCCAGATCTGTGGGGCAGCTTCTCTTCTATCACCGCGAGGGCGCCGCCGAGCCACAGTCCCGCGGCCCACAGGGCGTCGCCGTCGCCCGGACGCGGTTGGCCCCGCGTCCACAGGTGGCACGCGGCCGCTGCGGCGAAGCAGAGCTCGAAGTCACGCGCGACGTCGAAGGCTTCCTGGGGGATCCGGTGTGGCTCCCAGGACTGCTCCGCCATGCGGGCCCTGGTGATGCGCAGCGACTCCCGGGCGGCGGAGGCGGCCGCCGCAATCCGTTCCGGTAGTTCGCCGGCCGCGGCTTGGCGCGCGATGACGTCGCAGTCGGCGTCGAGCCCATCCACGAGGGAGCAACGACGGGACAGCACGCTCAGGCGTGCCGCGCCCAGCGGCTGGGTCTCCTCCGCGAGGGGACTGCCGTTCCCGCTCGCGCCGGGAGCCGTTCTGGCGAGCAGGGGGAAGTGCTCGATGAGCTGGTTCCGGCACACCGCGGTGCCGCCGTCGAAGATCGCGACGATGCGATGATCCCGGTCCAGTTTCTGGAACGCCCGGTACGGCTCGTCCGCGGACAGGAAGCCGCGCAGTCCGAGGACCTCGCCGACCGCGGAGATCGCTTCCTGGCAGAGCTCGGGGACGAGCGCCTTCACGACTGCCGAGACGACGGCCATCTCGCCGGGCGCGGTCGCCGCGAGCCGCGCGGCGGCGAAGACGACCGCCTCGGCGACGTGCAGTGTCGCGACCGCCCGTCCCAGTTCGTGCCGGATGTTCGGGAGGTCCGCCAGCCGCTTGCCGTAGAGAGTTCTGCGGCTCACGTAGTCCGCGCCGAGTGCGATCGCGTGCTCCACGGCGCCGAGCGACAGCCCGCAGCAGACGGTCCGGGTCAGCTGCAGGGCCTTCAGCGTCGTCTCGATGCCCGTGCCCGGCGCGCCGATCAGCGCCTCGGGACCGAGCTGCGCCGCCGCGAACGCGATCCCGCTGATGTCCGCTCCGCGGATGCCGTGTGTCGCCACCTTGGGCAGCGCACTCCACGTGCGCGGATCGGCTTTGCGCTTGTCGAACAGGAACAGGCTGAACCCGCGCGCGCCACCTTCCGGCTGGGTCCTGGCCAGCACGCAGACCAGGTGCCCGCGCGTGGCGTTGTTGATCAGCCACTTCTCGCCGGTCAGGCGCCAGCCGTCCGCGGTCGGTTCAGCGCGGACACCGCCGGCCAGCAGGTCGCCGCCGTGCCCGCGCTCGGTGAGTCCCCATGAGACGACGGCGCCGTCGAGGATGTCCGCGGCCAGCCGCTCGCGCTGGTCGGCGTTGCCGGCCAGCCATACGCTCACCGCTCCCAGGAACGTCTTGGCGTGCCCGACGGCGATCGTGATGTCCCGGCGGGCGAGGAGCCTGATGAACCAGGTCAGGTCGAGCAGTCCGCCGGGCCCGCGATCGAGGTAGAAGCCGGCGGCTCCCACCTCGTCGAGGAACTTGGCCGCGTCCTCCGGGAACGCCTGCCGGTCGTCGAGGGAGAGCAGGTCCTCCTGCCACAGCGGGCCGCCGGGGACCTCCGCCGCGGTCAAGGCCTCCTCGATCCTCGCCGGCGTGCCGCCGATCGCCTCCTTCATGCGGCCGTCTCCGGCTCACCGAACGGGATCGACGGCTCGACCGATGACCACAGCGGGGCCGTCTCCCCGGCCAGGAACGCCTTGCGCACGGCCAGGCGCTGGACCTTCCCACTCGTGGTCCGCTGCACCGTCCCCCGGCGGACCAGTTGCAGCCCGCTGATGGTCACGCCGATCTCGCGCGCCACGGTCTGCCTGATCTCCGATGCGATGACCTCAAGGCGGTCCGCCTTCACGCCGGGCCGGATCTCGTGGACCAGCGCGACCAGTTCGGCGCCGTCGACACCCGGCACCCCGAAGGCCGCGCCGAACAGGCCGCGCAGATCGGGGATCTCCTCGCGGACGAGGTGCTCGATGTCCTGCGGGTAGAGGTTCCGTCCACGTGTGATGAGCAGTTCCTTGATACGACCGGTGACGAAGAGCTCACCGCCGTCGAGCACCGCGAGGTCACCCGTCCGCAGGTAACCGGAACGACCGTCCGCGGTCGTGCCGTTGAAGACCCGTTCGGTCTCCTCGGCGTTTCGCCAGTAGCCGGTTCCGATGCCCGGGCCGCGCAACCACAGCTCGCCGACCCGTCCCTCCGGGCGCACCTCACCGGATTCGGGATCGACGACCAGGGCGTCCAGGTCGCGCACCGACCCGCAGCTGACCAGCTCACGAGTGGCCGACGGGCGCTCGCCGCCGCCGGCCTCGGCCAGCGTTCCCCCGGCCAGGGCCGCGTCGTCGACCCGGCGGACCACCGGGGTGCGGCGGCCGGTTCCCGAGACGAACACGGTGGCCTCGGCGAGCCCGTAACAGGGGTTCAGCGCCTCGGGGCGCAGCCCGGCCGGTGCGAAGCGCTCGGCGAAGGCGGCGAGGGTGTTCGCCCGCACCGGCTCGGACCCGTTGGACGCGTACCGCCAGCGGGACAGGTCGAGCCCCGCCAGCTGCTCATCGGTCACCGTCCTCGTGCACAGGTCGTAGGCGAAGTCGGGGCCCGCCGACCAGTCGAGGTCGTGCTCGTCCACCAACTCCAGCCACCGCACCGGCCGCTTGAGGAACGCCGTCGGGCTCATCACGGTCACCGAGCTGCCCACGTACCACGCCGGCGTGATGAGCCCCGTCAGCCCCATGTCGTGGTAGTGGGGAATCCAGGAACCGAACTTGGTCGTCGCGGTCATCCCGAACGTCGACACCAGGGTCGCCGCGTTCTCGACGATGTTGCGATCGGTCAGCATCACGCCTTTGGGGCTGCCGGTCGAGCCCGACGTGTACTGCAGCAGAGCCAGCGAGTCGGCCCGACCGTCGAACCGCGGCGCCTCGACGAGTTCTTCCTCGTCGAGCGGCATCACCAACACCGGGAGACGGTCCTGGCCGGAGATCCCGGCGAAGGCCTCCACCTCGGCGCGAACCGTCGCGGTGGTGAGGACGGCGCGTGGTTCGGCGTCCTCCGCGATCGCCGACACGCGCCGCTGCTGGTGTTTGTAGCTGCCCGGCAGCGGTGACGGGACCGCGACCACGCCGGCGTAGAGACAGCCCAGGAACGCAACGGCGAAGTCGACACCGTCGGGGAAGAGCAACAGGGCCCGGTCCCCCGGCACGCAGACCCGGCCGAGCGCGGCGGCCACGCACCGTGCGCGGAGATCGAGCTCGCGGTAGGACAGTGCGGTGGTGCCGTTCGGCGTTCCCGGATCGGTGACGTGGGCGACGGCCAGGGCATCCGGCCGGGCGGCCACGTGTTCCCGGATCACCTCGACGAACGGGGAGAGCACGGTGGTTCGAGAAGGCAAGGACATCAGCGAGCCACCACCTCACGGGGCAGCCCGAGGCCTGAGCGGATCGCCATGAGTCCTCCTTGCTGTCTTCCGGAAAAAGGCGGGATCGGAGATCACGGCCTGGAAACGCAATTCACCCGACATGTCAGGCACGGCTCGACAGGCAGTCACGTGGGGAGTCTTCGAGGAGGACGGATCTCGGCATAGAACCCATCCACTGAGGACTCGACGTCCACGTCCGCCATTGTCCGATACAGGCGAAACGCCCGTGTCAGGAAGACTGCCTCGGCGAGTTCATCTCAGCGCACGAGACACCATGAGCTGCCCCCGGTATCGAAAGTTGCGATGTCTACTCTCGATGTTTCGAGATCGAGGCTAGGGATCTCCGCGCTGGCATGTCAAGGCGGTTCGACGGTGAAGAGTCCGGCGCGCACACATCTGGCCGCACAGCTTGGGTTGACGGCCGCTGAGCCTCGGTGATACTGTCGTGAATCGGGTCGAAAGTTTCGGACCCGGGGTTCGCATTCAGCTGGTCGACAAGGGCGCTGTTATCCAATGGACCGCTCACGCTCCCGGCGATAATCTGAAAATTAATTCGACACTGGACAGCTGCCGCATTGACGAGACGGCGAGGTGGAGGGTTACCGTGCACAACCGACGGCCAGTCGAGCGGGTCGCCGATGGATGAGCCCTCGGTCGCGCTCCTGGCCCAGCCTCGCCCGGTTCACTTCGCACACTGCTCGCGGCGTTCCGGGGACATCGGCTGGGCGCAACAGATCCAGTGGAACTCGATCAACGGACTGGCCGAGCGCACCAGCGCGAGTTACGACATCTGCCTGAGCGTGGAGGTCCCGGCTGGTACCACCGTCGACGACTTCATCGCTGCCATAGGCCGCATGGTGAGCCGACATGAATCCCTTCGCACGAGATTCCACATCGTCGACGGCCGCCTCGTCCGCCAAGAGGTCGTCGGCAGCGGGTTCGTGGAGGTCACCCAGTACCACGTGCGCACCGGTCACACGCCCACGGACGAGCTCCTGCGGAACCGGGTCGGCGCCGAGGTGCTCGACATCGAGAACGGGCACACGTTCCGCGCGGGTTTCGTCGCCGCAGCCGGAGAGGTGACGCATGCGGCCTTCGACGTCTCGCGGATCGTCGCGGACGCGGGTGCCTGCGAGAACGTGGTGTCGTCATTCATTTCGGAGCTCCGGGCGGTGAAGAGCGGTGCGTCCGCGCGACCGGAACCGGTCTTCCAGCAACTCGACCAGGTCGAGTGGGAGGCCGGCGTGGAAGGGCGGCGCGCCGAGCACCAGGCGTTGAACTACTGGCGGGAGAAGATGGCCATGGTTCAGGCGCTGCCCCGGCCTCCCGTTCTCGACGGCGGAACCGTCCGCTCCGTCATCGTGTCCGCCGAACCAGTCCTGCGTGCCGCCGATGACATCGCACGGATGTTCGGAGCCAGCTCCTCCGGTGTCATCCTCACCGCTTTCCTGCGCGCTGCCGCGCAGACCCTCCGACTGGACACAATCGGCTGCTACCTGCATTCGTCCAACAGGTCCGACCCGGCACGCCAAGGCTCGATCACCCGGCTGAAGAACCTGACCGTCCTCGTGTGGTCACCTGGCAGCACCGACCCCCGGTCCGCGGTGCGCGAGGTGTTCCGGAACTCGCTGGAGGCCTATCGCCACGCCCAGTCCCCCGGTGCGCTGTTCCTCCCGCGACTGGATCTGGCGTCGGAGAACACCCCGTTCATCCACTTCAACGACGTGCGCTCGATCGTCCCCATGGACGGGCTGAAGGGAGCGGTCCACCAGATGGGTCCCAGGGCAGCGGTAGATGCGGCAAAGCCCGTGATGAAGGAGACCGCGCCGGGTTATGCGGCTGGGCCCACCCTCAACCTCGGGGTCGGGGCGATCCAGGGCGCTTCCCGGGAACCGATCCTGCGGGTCGAGACCAACCTCCTGCGCACGGAGGGCATCTCGCTGCTCCTGGAGCGCATGAACAGCTTCCTCGCCAGGGCTGTCCTCGTGCCGTCCGCCGGGTCGCAGGCCTGATGCCGACGGACAGCCTGGCCGACCCGCGGTTCACCCTCGGCGCGTTCCGCCCGTCCGCGTTGCGCGAGATGGCCACCGAGCGGGTCAAGCTGCTGCGCTTGTTGCGGCACGCCGGTGTCGGGACAGTGGCAACGCTCGTCGGTGCGCAGGCGGTCGGTGTGGCGACGGCCGCGTTGGGTGCTGTCTCGACGGGTTGGCTGATCGGCGCGGTCACGCAGAGCGATCGGTTCGCGCAGGTGCTCGGGCCGCTGCTGGCGGTCGTGGGGATCATCCTGGTCGACCGCGTGGCCCAGGTCGCGCTGGTGCTGCCGTCCGCGCTCGCGGCACGGCGGGTGGACGGAGCGGTGCGCCTGCTGGTGCGCCGGATCGCGCTGGCGCCCGAGGAGATCGGGCATCTCGCCGACGCGGAGTTCCGTGACGACGTCGAGCGTGCCTGCGACCTCGGCGTCGGCTGGCGAACCCGGTCTCCCGGCAACGCGGCGGTCGGCCAGTTGACGCTCGTGTTCCGGGTCGTCACCGGTCTGGTGTCGGCCGCGGTCCTCGCCGTGCACTTCCCGTGGCTCGCGGTCGGCCTGTTCGCGGTCTCGCTGTTCATCCGGATGCTCACCCGCCGGCAGTGGATGTGGCTCGCGGCCATGGACGACTCCCGAATGAGCGAGCACCGCAAGGCGCAGTACTTCGCCGGGCTGCTCACCGAGGCCGGACCGGCCAAGGAGGTTCGGCTGTTCGGGCTGGCGGACTGGCTGCTCACGCGGTTTCGAAGCGCGAACGTCGCCGCGCGCAGCCCGATGTGGGAAGCCCGTTCATCCGTGCTGAAGCGCCAGGGCCTCACGTTCTCGCTCACGGCCGGCAGCGCCGCCGTGACGTTGGTCGTGCTCGGCGCTTCCGGGCAGAGCCCGGCGACGGTGGCGCGCTGCATCGTCGCGGCCTGGGTGGTGATGGCTCTGACCAACCTCGGCCAGGAGGCCTTCGACATCGACTACGGTGTGGCGGCCGTGCGCGCCCTCGACCGGATGGCCTCCCGGCACGCTCCGTCGACCCGTGGCTCCCGACCGCTGGTGTCGACCGGCCGTCCCCCGCACGTGCGCTTCGAGAACGTCACCTTCACCTACCGAGGCACCGGCCGGCCGGTGCTCGACAACCTCTCGCTCGAGATCCGGCCGGGCGAGACGCTGGCCATCGTCGGCGTCAACGGCGCGGGCAAGACGACGCTGACGAAGCTGTTGGCCGGGCTCCACCACCCCGACTCCGGGCGCGTCCTGGTCGACGGCGTCGACCTGCGCGAGCTCGACCTCCGGGCGTGGCGCGCACGGATGACCGCGCTGTTCCAGGACTTCATCCACTACGGGACGACCGGTGCCGACAACGTCGCGTTGTCGGCACCGGAACACTTCGGCGACACCGCCGGTATCCATGCCGCGATCGAGGCGGCCGGCGCCGACGAGGTCGTCGCCGGGCTTCCCGACGGGATCGCCACGAGGCTGTGGCGCGGCGGCGAGCGCGGTGTCGACCTGTCCGGCGGGCAATGGCAGAAGCTCGCGATCGCGCGTGCGTTGTTCGCCGCGGCGCACGGACGTGAACTGCTCGTGCTCGACGAACCGACCGCCCACCTGGACGTCGAGGCGGAACAGGAGTTCAACAACCGGGTGACCGCAGGCGCCGCCGGGGCGTCGGTCGTGCTGATCTCCCACCGGCTCTCCAACGTCCGGGGGGCCGATCGGATCGTCGTGCTCGAAGGCGGCTCGATCACCGAGTCGGGCACCCACGAACAGCTCATGGCCGCGGACGGCAGCTACGCCGCGCTGTTCCGCCTGCAGGCGTCGCGGTTCGCGAGGGCGGAGGCGTGATGAGCCGGGCGAGGCAGAGCATCGCGGTGCTCCGTCATCTGGCCGCGTTGTCGTGGCGAGTCAGCCGCGCGGGCTCGATCGTGACGGCGGTGGTGTTCCTCGCCGTGGCGTTCGGCAGCGTGGGCGTGGCCCAGAGCCAGCGGTGGCTGATCGACGGGCTGGTGAGCCATGCTCTCGACCCCGGCCTGACCTGGCTGGTCATTCCCGTGGTCGTCGTCGCGTTCGCGCAGGTCGCCTCGACCATCGCGACCCGCGTCGCCGCACACCTGCGGGTGAACCTCGTGCACAAGGTCGAGGCCGAGCTGTCCGAGGAGGTCTACCGCTACGTGGCGCGCGTCCCCTCGATCGAGCACCTGGAGCGTTCCGCGTACCTGGACCGCGTCTACCTCGCCGCCAAGGGCAGCGGGGCGCTCGCCTCGTACGGGTGGTCGATCGCGGAAACCGGTGTCTGCGCGCTGATGCTCGGCCTCAGCGTCTGGCTGCTCGTGCTCGTGCACCCGGCCCTGCTACTGCTCGGGCTCACCACGCTGCCGCTGATGCTGCTCGCGAGTCGCGGGCAGTCCGCGCTGCGCCTGGTCCACGACCAGCACGCCGAGGTGGCGCGCCTCGAGGCGAACCTGCACGGTCTGTGCCTCGACGCGGACGCCGCCAAGGAGCTCCGCATCAGCGGCTCGGGGCCCGAGCTGTCGGCTCGGGCCGACCGGCTGTGGGGTGAGGTCACCGACGCCCAACGCGCGGCGCTGGCGCGTGGCACGCTGCTGGAGGCGGGCGGTTGGCTGTGCTACCTGCTCGGCCTGGCCGGCGGGTTGGCGTTGGTCGTCAACGAGGTGATCGCCGGGCGGATCGGGACGGGTGCGCTGGTGCTCGTCGTCTCCCTGGCCACCCAGCTCCGCACGCAGCTCTGGATGTTGCGCGACAACTACGCCAGAGCCGCGGACGCCGGGCGCGCCGCGGGCCACTACCTCTGGCTGCGCGACTACGCGTCGGGGTTCGACGACATCAGGACGCCCGCGCCCGAACTGCTTGCCGACGGCATCACGCTGGAGAACGTCTCGTTCCGGTACGCCGAGGGTGACGCGCCGGTGCTGCGTTCGCTCGACGCGCACCTGCCCGCGGGTTCGGTCGTCGGCCTGGTGGGCATCAACGGTGCGGGCAAGTCGACGCTGGTGAAGCTGCTGACCGGTCTCTACCAGCCGACCTCGGGGCGGATTCTCGTCGACGGGCAGCCGCTGGCCGCGATCGATCCCCGGTCGTGGGCGGCGGTGTCGTGCGGCGTGTTCCAGGACTTCGCCCGCCTGCAGCTGCCCGTGCGGGAGTCCGTCGGTGTCGGCGACCTGTCGGCCCTCGACGACACGCACGCGATCAGCCGTGCGGTGGAAGCCGCGGGCGCGGCGCGGTTCGTCTCCACGCTGCCCGACGGCCTCCACACCCAGCTCGGCACGATCTTCGGCGGCGTCGACCTGTCCGGCGGGCAGTGGCAGCGACTCGCCCTCGCGCGCGGAATGATGCGCACCGCACCGCTGCTGCTGATCCTCGACGAGCCCACGGCGGCAGTCGATCCCCAAGCCGAACACGACCTGTTCGAGAACTTCGCCCGACACGCGCGAAAAGCCGCCGCGCAGTCCGGTGCGGTCACCGTCCTCGTCTCGCACCGGTTCTCGACCGTGAGCATGGCCGACCACGTGCTCGTGATCGCGGACGGCGGGATCGTCGAGTCGGGCAGCCACCAGGACCTGCTCGAGTCCGGTGGTCGCTACGCGAAGCTCTACGCGACCCAGGCCCAGGCCTACGAAGTACGAGTGGGAAGGAGCGTCCCATCGAAATAGGTGCTGGATTCGACCTCCGGGGTGCCGGGGTGGTCATCACCGGCGGGGGTGGCGGCATCGGGTCGGCGTTGGCGCGCCGGTTCGCCGCCGCGGGAGCGCGGATCGTGCTGGCCGACGTCGACGGTGACGCGGTCGTCGAGGTGGCCGAGCAGACCGGCGCCGTCGCGGTCGTCGTGGACACGGCGAGCGAGGCCGGTGTCGGACGGCTGGTCGCGACGGCGACCGACGAGCTGGGTGCCATCGACTTGTACTGCGCCAATGCGGGCGTGGCCCCCGAGGGCGGCCCAGAGGCTCCTGCGGCCTCCTGGGCGCGGGCGTGGGAGGTCAACGTGATGGCGCACGTCCGCGCCGCCGAGCTGCTCCTTCCGGCCTGGCTGGCGCGGGGCCGCGGTCGGTTCCTCGCCACGGTGTCCGCGGCGGGGATGCTGACCACGCTCGGTTCCGCCCCTTACGCCGTCACCAAGCACGGCGCGCTCGCCTTCGCCGAGTGGCTGTCCGTCACCTACCGGCACCGTGGCATCACCGTGCAGGCGCTGTGCCCGCAGGGCGTGCGTACCGGCATGCTCGCCGGGGCCGGGCCGAGCATGCGTTCCCTCGTGGAGCCTACCGCCATCGATCCGGAGGAGGTCGCCGACACCGTCGTCACAGCCCTCGCCGACGACCGGTTCCTCATCCTGCCCCATCCGGAGGTAGCTGGTTACTACCGTGCCAAGGCCGCGGACACCGATCGGTGGATCATCGGGATGAACGCCCTGCAACGCAAGATCGAGGGCACCTGACGGGCCTCGTGCGGACCAATTCTCCGCGGTGGGCCGGTCTTCCTGTCGTTCGTGGTCGAGCGGATCGTCGATCGACCGTCCCGTGCGGTGCAGGGTCGGTCGTGCGGCAGCGAGGTCGTCGTCAATGCTCGAGGTCTGCGATCCTTCGGTCGATCTGACGCTCGTGCTGGTCGGCGTGGAGCTGCCGCGTCATGTGCGCGAGGCCGGCCATCGGCGACGCCGCCACGTGCGCGGAGTTGCTCGTGATGTTCGAGAACGAGCCGAAGTTGGTCAACGACCGACTGCGCCGTTGCCGGAACGCGCTGGTATAGCAGCCGGGGTGGTGTGGTCATGGTCGACACCCTGCCGGTTCCACATCTGCCAGCCCGTGTAGCGCGGGTTCTGCAGGATCACCGTGAGCGTCTCGACCGTCCGGCGACGCCTGGTGCGGTGGGTGTTGCGCTCGGCGTCGTGCGCGGCCGGGCACGGGACGCCGCGCTCGTTGAGATCCGGGACCAGAGCAGATCCGGACCTCGGCGGGCGTACGGACGCCGAGCTTCACAGCCCGATTACCGGGTCGACGTGTCCAGACACCGCACCAGCTACGCACGCACCTCCGTCATGATCAGCGCGACATCCGGAAGAGCACGAGGCACCTCATCTCCGTACCAGGCGTACTCGATTGCCGAAAGGTATCCACGGGTCGCCCAGAGAAGGATCTCCCCGGACGGCACACCCGAATCGTCCACCACCGTCGCATCCACCGGGATCACTCCACTGACACCCTGCGCCGGGAGAGCTCCTTCCGGAACCACGAGGTCGACGCTGACCGAATCTGCCGCCCACCGCGCAACCACCTGCACGAAGTCGACTTGAGCCCGCAATTCGACTACACCGGGGAAGTCGTTGGCGAGGATCAGTTCGACTACCGCCCTCTCGCTCGGGGTCAGGGAACGAGGAGTGGTCGCAACGGACACGTACGCCTCCAGTCGGTCATGTGTTCGGCGGCTGCCGGAGGGGGTCGTGGTCGGTGAACGCCTGCATCGGCGTGCGCGGCGGGCTGGAACGTGGTGGCGATGGTGTCGACGAGCCGCCTGGCCGCGCACCGATCGAGTCCAGTTGCACCATACCGACACCCGCCAAGACCTTGATCAACGGCCGCGAACGGGTATGACCACGTTCTACGCCACCGACGTGCCGGACTGGGGCACGGCGTGCGCGCACTGCATGGCGCTGAGCGAGCAGGTGGTGGTGTTGCCTGGACACCGGGCACCACGCGCCGGGCACCACCTCCTCCGACTCCCCCACGCCCGGTCGGCGACTGCGCACCGAGCCGAGACTGTCGGTGGAAGCTGATTAACTGGCCGGATGTTCGAAACTCCCGACGAGCTCCGCAGCCTCCAAGTCCTGCTCGACACGTCTTTGGCCGACTCCAGCAACCACCTCAAGTCGATCATCCGGCCAGGTGAAAGCACCTTGGACGCCGAGCAGGTCGTCCGAGTCTGCCAAGGCATGTGCACCCTGGCCATCGCCACGGTCACCCGGAGCGGTGAGCCGCGCATCAGCGGCGCCGACGGGCACCTCCTGCACGGCCGCTGGATCTTCGGCACCCACCGCCAGGCCGCCAAAGCCCGTCATCTCGCGGCGCGACCCGGCATCAGCGCGACCTTCATGCGCGGCGAGCAGCTCGGCATCTTCACGCACGGGCACGCCGTTCCGCTGAACCCCGAAGGGGCGAGCAGCGACCCGACGTGGCCGGCGATCCGCGACTACCTCGTCAACCACTACGACGGCGACGGCGACGACCCGTTCTGGGACGAGAACGTCTGGTATCGCATCGACCCCAGCTGGATGGTCGCCTACAGCACCGACCCCGTCGGGCTGCTCGACCAACAACCGCCGGCCTAGGAACCGCCGCCACGAAGTGTCGCTGTTGCGCTCGGGTGCGGGCGGTAGGCGTAGGCGCTTGAGCACGCGGCGCACGGTCGAGGCGGCGCCCCGGTGGCCGAGCTTGAGCAGCGCGCCCCGGATCCTGCGGAAGCCCCAGCCGGTGTTCTCCGGGCCATCCGCCCGATCAACGCCAGCACGGCATCGTCAACCGGCGGTCGCCCGATCCGGTACGGTGCTGCTCATTGCACTTGCCCCTTTTGGTAGTCATCGAATGTGGGCGGGTTGGCCCACGACCCGTAGCCCGGCGCCTTCGCGCCGGATGGGTGGGCGCCGATCGCCCGCCACAACAACCCTTCGGTGTAGGCGTCGGGAGAGACGACGAACAAGGGTTTGCGTCCATCTCTGGCGTGCGCGCCGTTTTCCCCGGCCTGGTGCTGCCCGGGCACATCCTGCCAGGGCCGGCCCTCCTCGGGCCGACTGTCATCCGGGACGGCGGGCTTCGCACCGCTCCGGCCGGGCGCCGTCCAGGCTGCCACGTCCACACGTCCGGTCAGTTCCGGGCCGTACCAGACGCCGACGTACCAGAGCTTGATGATGCTTTGCACCACTGGATCGGGAGGGACGGCGGAGGGATCGGACGAGATCGCGTTCCGGATCGCGTCCCACCCTTCTTGATTGACGACCGTTTCGTAGTACACCTCCGCCTGGCCTGTCCCCCACAGGTCGAACTCGCTGAACCCGGTCACCGCGGCGGAGAACTTCACGAATTCGCGCAGCTTGTCTTCCGTGGCCGTTCCTTGCGTCACGGTGCTTCCTCCTCGACGGTATGGAGTTCGAACGTCGGGCCGGCGTTCGCCCCCGGATGGCCGGTGAGCGGGTTGCGGATGAGGCGGTTCATGCTGTCGCGGATGCGGAACATCTCCCACACCGCCTTGAGCAGCAGGTCGGGCTGACCGTTGTAGGCAAGATTGACATTGGCAAGGAAGGTGGCGTAGGACTCGTTGAACTCCTTGGCCGCCGCCAGGATTTCCGGGTCCCCCTCGAGGTCCTTCAATTTGAGGTCCGGCTTCACCGGGTAGACGGCCGTCCAGTCGACGTTCAGTGTCGGACCGGAAGGCTTGTTCGGCTTGTCGCCCTTCTGGTAGTACTGCCCCTTCTCCAGTTGCTGGAACCTGTAGTAGTGGGCGATTTCGTCCTCGCTGTCGTAGATGCCGCCGTGCAGCCCTTCGCCCTGCTCCGCGACGAGGGTGAGCGCCGCGACCGCGGTGTCCCGCCCCGTCACCTTGATCACGTCGCCGCCACCCGAGTAGAAGTACTCGGGGGTCACCTGGCGGGCGGGATTGCCGGTGAAGATCGTCTTCCCCACCTTGCGGGCCTGGCCCTCCAGGTGGTTGATTCCGCGGATGATCTCTTCGTAGAACTCGCCGATGCTCGAGAAGCGCTGGGTGGGGTCTCCGGGGACGAGACCGAGGACGGTGCCGGACTCCTCGAGTTCCGCCAGTTCGTCCGATGACGGCGCCGAGCCGTTGGACGTCAGCCCGAGGGCCGCCCAGTCCACCGGTACGAACCTGTCTTCCTCGCTAGCCGCCTGCGCGGGCTTCTCGATCCTCAGGAACGTGGCGAGAGCCTCGGGCGAGAACGGTCGGAGATGCACCTCGAAGTCATCCGGACCAGACGGCAGGCGCGTCGGGTAGTTCGGCACGAAGCCGCGCTTGGTGAGGTCCGGCGTCCCGCCCACGGCGTTCATGACGTTCGCGACCAGGGTGAGGTGCAGCATCTCCTCGACGGCCACGACCCTTATGACGTGCCATGCATCCGAGTTCTTCCCGGGGTGCAGCGAGTAGAGGGCTGTCAGGTAGGGCGGGAGCGTCGCATGCTCCAGCTGGAGCCCCTTGTAGAGGTACTCGTGCAGCTTTTCGATGGTCTGGATCTGGGAGCCCTCGGACGGCTCCGATTCCGAAACGGACACTACTTCTGAAACGGACATGTTCTCCCGATCGTGGGCGGCGGCGGTGGCCGGTGTCGCGTTCGACCCCGCCGATCTGTCGGCCGTCTAGCTGTGCACGGTGACCGGCGCTTTCGCGGCACGCAGGTACCTGACGATGTGGGTCGAACTGCGGAAGGCGAGCGCCGCCATGGTCAGGCTGATGTTGGAAGTCGCGATGGAGGGCAAGCTGCCCGGCCCGACGAGGTAGAGGTTGTCGTGGTCCCACGAGTGCTGGGTGTGGTCGACCACCGAGTTCGCCGGGTCGGTTCCCATGATGTGGGTGCCCGCCAGGTGGTTGCCGCCCACGATGTTGTACCACTGGCCGTCGTGCTCGACGGCGCTGTAGCTCTTCTCGTCGTACTTGGTCCTGTCCTCGGCACCGAGCTTCTCGAAGATGTCGGCCGCAAGCTTGCGGGCGAACGCGGCGCCACGCATGGTGTAGGGCGGGATCTTGAGTGACACGACAGGTTTCAAGTTGCCGATGGCATCCTTGTACCGGTCGTCCACGGTGACCGTGTTGCTCTTGTCGGGGAGCAGGTCGATCATGAAGGCCAGCAGGAGCTGTCGGGAGATCTGGTTCCCGAGTGTCCTGCGCAGCTCCGACCCGCGCAGGCCCCGCTTGTCGACGAGTTCGACCAGGTCCGTGTAGGGCGAGCCGGTTGCCCATCCCCAGCCGTCGTTGTGGATGTCCACGCCGAAGCCGGCCTGGGTCCTGCGGAATCGCCCGCCGCGCAGGTCGGTGATCCCGCTCGTGCAGGTTGTGCCTCGCATCGTGCCGGCCGGCTTGGGCAGCAGGCCCCACGACAGCAGGTAGGCGTGGTCCATCAGGTTGCGGCCGATCAGCTTGCTGCGGCTCATGCGCTGCATGTCGGAGGCCAGCATGAGCCGGGCGTTCTCGATGGCGTGCGCGCAGAGAATGTAGACGGTGCCCTTCACCGTGTACGTCTCGTAGCTGTCGGAGTAGAGCGACTGGTACTTCTTGATGGTGATCCCGGCTACTCGGCGGTTCTGCTCGTTGATCTCCACCTTGGACGCGACGGCTTGCGTCACGATCTTCACGTTGCCCTTGCGGAGCGCCTTGGTCAGCGTCTTTCCCGCGTGATACTTGGCCTGTACGGGGCAGAGCGGGACGCAGTTGGTGTTGCCCTGGCAGCGCTCGCCTTCTTCGGCCTGGCTCGTGCTCACCGCGCCGACCGGGACGAAGCCCTTGCCGCCGTCGTACGCGGCGTTCGGCACGCCGTTGCGGGCCTGCGGAAAGCTCCGCACCCGGAGGGTGTAATCGTCGTCCGCCAGGTTGACCCGCATGCCGTCCACGCCTCGGGCGACTGTCTGGTCGAGGTAGGACGGCGGCATGCGGTGCATCGGGAACACGTATCCCTCAGGGAAGTGCATTCCCAGGTATGCCTGGTCCTCGACTTCGGCGGCTACGCCCAGTTCGGCCTCGGCCTGCCGGTAGTAGGGCTCCAGGTCGTCGTAGCCGAGCGGCCAGTTCAGGCCCTGGCCGTACTTGGTTTGCAGGTCGAAGTCCTCGGGAAGCATGCGCAGCGCTTTCCCCTCCCAGTGCATGGAGGTGCCGCCGAGAACCCGGGTGAAGGTGGTGTCCGTGCAGTACCTGTCCTCTTGTACGAGGTAGAAGTCGTCTCGGGGCGTGTCCGGACGCACCGGCATGGTGTCGGTGCTCCTGGGCATCCGGGCATTCGGGTTGAACGGGTACGGAGACTGGTTGTCCTTGACGACCGCGCCGTAGAACCGCGACAGGTACGACTCGTACTCGGCGAGGTCCAGGTCCTTGCCGGGGCCGGCTTCGAGGATCAGCACGCTGTAGCCCGCTTGGCTCAGCCGCTCGGCGACGATGGAACCTGCCATGCCGGCACCGACGACAACGGCGTCCCAATGGCCTTGCGCGGCCTCTGCGGCGCTGGTCTGCGTCGCGGCACCGGCCGGGAAAATAATTTGGTCTGCATCATCGAAAGATGTCATTGATACCCCTTTCCACGTCTGGGGTGACCTCACCCGGTTACGGGAATAATTCCGGTGACAGATCCCACCAGTCGTCAGAACGGATGGTGATCGAATGACTATCCGAGGCCCGCCACTGCCACTGGCAAATAGAGGACCTGCTCAGAATCCGAGTTCAAGCCGAAGAACCGAGTCGAGCAGGCATCGCGTCGCCCACCGACGAACTGCTAAGGGATTCCAGTGATCCCCAGCGGCTCCCACCTCCAACCGCGGCCACTCGCCGCGTTGTCGGCCGGTCCGCCTACGCCGCATACGAGAATCACCCTCCGCTTTGCCATTGACCACCTCCGACGCCGCTCGCCGATCCACCGGGATCACGGCAAGGGGCCTCGGCACGAGGCTTGCATATGGCGCTGTCTCCCGCACCGGGTCTTGTCGGTGAATCCACCGTTCGGGTGTAGTAAAAGAGCCTTTTCAGCGTTGCCTCTCCAGATCGAGGACGCAGGGCGATTGCGTGGTCGGACAGCAACGCGCTGAACTGGGAGTTTGCGGGGTGAGCGGCCTCCGCGGAGGCGACGGCGGCGGGTGAGCCCGCATCGGTGATCATGGAGTTGCGACGCTTCACGACTCCGAGGAAGACCCCACCCTCCGGTGCACGTGCAGATCCACATCCACGGCGAGGTCACCGCCGTCGACCCGGTCGAGTCCAATCAGGTCGACCTCGCCTCACCGCCGAGTCGGGCGCGCACCAGCAACGCCGCGGCCCGGCTCTATTCGCGCCGGTGCTGTTCGAACCGAGAACCACTCCCGTTCGAATCGAGGAACGACGACGCTGAGCACACCGTGGCAGCAGTCCGGGAGCGCGTCGACCGCCAATGGTGTCCCCGGTTGGAAGCATCGAGCGGCCACACCGTCATCGCGCGGTGGCGCGAAGGAGTTCTGCGAGCTGCTCCTGTGCTGCGTTCAACGGTCGCCTGGGCAGGAAGAGCGTGCGGTCGACCGAGGTCGAGGGGCCGGCAAGGGGGATGGTGCGGATTCCGGGGAGGGTTCGGTGGGTGATCGCAGAGGAGACTGCCATGCCGATGCCGGTTCCGGCGGCGACATGGGTGCCGATCGTGTCGATGTCCTGTGCGGTGCGGACGATCCGCAGGGTGGCGCCGGACCGTTGGAATGCCGCGATGAGGCGGTCGCAGAGGCCGCTGTTGACCTGGTGGGGCCAGGTGAGGACGCCGAGGCCGGAGAGGTCGTCGGTTCGTAGTGAGCGTCGCGCGGCGAGGGGGTGTCTGTCGGCGATCAGGGCGACGAATCGTTCTCTGGAGAGTCTGGTGGCCGTGACGCCGGTAGAGGCGACGGGACCCCATCCGATGCCGATGTCGAGTGTTCCGCGTTCGAGGGCGTCGAGTTGGGCGGCGGTGTCCATGCGACGTGGTACGGGCGTCACGTTGGGCAACTGCGCGCGTAGTTCCGGTAGGCAGCGCAGTAGTAGGTCGTGCCCGATGTCTTCGGCGTAGGCGACGGAGAGGACTTCGGTCGCCTCTCGCGCGAATGTCGTGCCCACCTCGTAGGCGCGGCGTACTTGCAGCAGCGCGGCACGTGCCTCGGGGAGGAGGCGTTCGCCCAGTGGGGTCAGTCGCACCTGTCGGCTGGTGCGGTCGAACAACCCGCCGCCGATCTGCGCCTCCAACTTGCGAACGGCCTCGCTGACCGTGGCCTGCCCCAGGAAGATGCGCTCGGCGGCACGACCGAAGTGGAGTTCCTCGGCGACCGCGACGAAGCACTCGAGCCGACGGAGATCGAGTTCCACGCTCGGAGGGTAGTCGATGCACCCGCAGTCATCGATCGGCCGCACCGATCGCTGTGGTCTTCAAAGACGCGTTGCTCGCCGGCTCCGCACCAGGCTGACTGGGGATGCGCCACCAGACGCGGTCGCGCATGGCATCGACCCACTCGAGGAACTCATGACAACCGTCTCAGTCGTCGTTCACTCGCGGCAGGGCCGCGGACAGGCACTCGCGGAGCACATCGCCGCCGGGGCGGAGGACGTCGACGGAACCGACGTCCACCTCCTGCAACTCCTCCCGGAACAGGTCACCGACGGCCGCTGGGCGGATGCCCGCATCAAGGCGCGCCTGGCCGAGTCCGACGCGATCATCTTCGGCTCGACCACGTACATGGGCAGCTTGTCCTGGGTGTTCAAGGCGTTCATGGAGTCCGCCTTCGACGAGTGGTTCGTGCAGGGCTGGAAGGACAAGTTCGCCGGCGGCTTCACCAACTCCGCCTCCCAGAGCGGCGACAAGCTGATGTCGTTGCAGCAACTGGCCGTCTTCGCCGCCCAGATGAACATGTTCTGGATCCCCGTCGGCGACCCGCCCGGGAACAACTGGAGCGGCGGGAGCCGCGACGACGTCAACAGGCTTGGTTCCTGGCTCGGCGTGATGAGCCAGAGCAACGTCGACCAAGGCGCCGAACTGGCCGGAAGCCACGGCGACATGGTCACCGCGCGGCGCTACGGCGCCCGGGTGGCCCGGGTGACGGCCCGTTGGGTGCACGGCAGGGCCTATCAGACCGAACGCATCACCGAGACCGAACTACGCGAACTCAACAACCGCGTGACGACCGAGGCAGCCACCACGCACTGACGACGTGTCCGGAATCCGTCCCACGATCGGCGATTCAGCGTCTTCGACAGGTGCGGGCGGGGGGGCGGAAGGCTCCGGTGTCAGCCGGTGAGGCCGGCGTCGTGGGCGAGCAGGGCGACCTGGGTGCGGTTGTTGAGATCGAGTTTGGTGAGTATGCGGGAGATGTGGGCTTTCACGGTGGCCACGCTCATGAAAAGCTCGCCCGCGATCTCGGCGTTGGACTTGCCCCGCCCGACGGCGACGGCGACCTCGCGTTCGCGTTCGCTGAGCCGATCCAGCGCGGTGGTGGCGTGCCGTTGCCGGGCGGCGGCGCCGGTGTCGCTGAGGTGGGCGATGAGCTGTCGGGTCACGGTCGGCGACAGGATGGGTTCGCCGGCCGCGACCCGCGATATCGCGCGCAGGATCTCGGCGGGTGGGGTGTGTTTGAGCAGGAAGCCGCTGGCCCCGGCGCGCAGCGCGCGCAGGACGTGCTCGTCGGCGTCGAAGGTGGTCAGGACGATGACCTCGGGTGGGTCGGGTCGGGCACGCAGCTGTTCGGTGGCGGCGAGGCCGTCGAGGATGGGCATGCGGATGTCCATCAGCACCACGTCCGGGGCGCAGGCGTCGACGGCGGCGGCTACTTCGCTCCCGTCGCCGGCCTCGCCCACCACGGTCAGGTCGGGCGAGCCGCCGATGACCATCGCCAGCCCGGCCCGCACGAGCGGGTCGTCGTCGACCACGAGGACCCGCACCGCTGCGTTCACGTCGGGCTCCTTCTCTCCGCCCAGCCGGGCCGCGGACCGACCCTGGCCGCGATCAGAGGGTAGGCCACGGTAGCCAGGCCCAGAGCCGGAACTCACCGGCCGGGGTGGGTCCGTGTTCGAGGCGTCCGCCGGCGAGGGCGGCCCGTTCGGTGAGCCCGATGAGGCCGATGCCGGCGCCGGGAATCGCGGTAGCACCGCCGGTGCCCATCGGGCACGGGTTGCGGATCTCGACGGTCACGCCGTCGCGCGGGGTTGCCCGGACGGTGACGGCCACCTCGCCGCCGGGGGCGTGCTTGCGGGCGTTGGTCAGCCCTTCCTGCACGATCCGGTACGCGCTGCGCCCCACACCAGCCGGTACGGCGGAACGCGCGTCGGTCTGCCAGTCGAGCCGTACCCGCATCCCGGCGCGCCGCGACTGGTCGACGAGGTCAGGGAGGTCGGCCAGCGTGGGCTGCGGCCGTTCCGGCGTCTCGTCGGACCGGTCGACACCGGCGCGGAGGACGCCGATCACCTCCCGGAGGTCCTCCAGCGCCTGGTAGGCGCTGTCGCGAACCACCCCGGCGGCACGGGCGACTTCCTCGGGCGCGGCGTCGGGGCGTAGCTCCAGCGCCCCGGCGTGCAGGCTCAGCAGGGTCAGGCGGTGGGCGAGCACGTCGTGCATCTCCCGGGCGATCCGGTTGCGTTCGCCCTGGCGGGCCTCGGCGACGCGCAGCTCCTGTTCGGCCTCGACCCGCCCGGCCCGCTCCCGCAGCGACTGGCGTCGGGCCCGGACGAACATGCCCCAGGCAAGCACCGCGACGCCGACGACGACGCCCAGCACGATCTCCGACGGGGACCCGACTGGGACGTCGGGCCGAACCAGCAGCGTCAGGAACGGTACGAGCGCGCACCCAGCCGCGATCGGGGCGACCACCGCGAAGCGCCGGTGCACCGCGACGGTGAACAGCGCGATGAGCGACGCGCCCCCGGCGGACGTCGCGTAGATGCTGACCAGACCCGCGGCCACAGCGAGGCCGACCGGCCGGCGCCGGCGCAGCCACACCCCCAGACTGCACAGGCCGCCGAGGACGAGGTCGACGGTGAGCAGACCCGGCGCGACGTGCTGCGCGCGGCTGTCGACCAGGGTCAGCACCACCACGCCAAGGGCCAGCACGAAACACGCGGCGTCGACCACCCGGCCGCGGGCCGTGCGCTCGGCCGGGCGTGCCGGATCGTGGTCGGCATCGCTGATCACGCCCGCCGGCAGCGGGCTCCGATCCCGCGGGTCCGCCGGGGCCGTCATGATCAAAGCGTACGGCCGGGTCGGGCCCCACGGCATCCGACCAAAGTCGAACCCGGGGTGTAGACCTTCGGCCCGCCGCCATCGACCTCGGCCCGTAGCGGCGCGTGCGGACGCATCGGCAACCTTGTTCCACCTGACCGGAACAGACGGCCCGACACCCGAACGAACACCCCGAACCTGCTCGACAACCCGCCATCCGACTGAGACGAAGGAGCAAGAGATGAGATCACCGCAGGACACCGCCACCGCGCCGGCCCGCAGTTGGTTCGTTCGAGGCCGGCTCCTCGGCGCCGCGGCGATCGCGTTCGTGGTGTCGGTGGTGGTGGAGAACGCGGTGCTCGCGGTAACGGGCGCGCCGACCTTCGACGCTCCGATCGACGACGTGCTGGCCTACTACGCGGCCAACCGCGACTCGGTCGCGATCGCGTCCAGTCTGGTGGCCCTGTACCTGCCGCTGCTGCTCGTGTTCGCGACGGGCCTGCACGGCCTCGTGGAGCGGCGCGGCGGAGCGGGCGCCGACTGGTCGCGCCTCGCCGTGGCCGCCGGCGCGACGCTGTCGGCCGTCTTCGTGCTCGTCAACGTCCTGCAGATCGGGCTCGCGCTGTCCGCCGTCGGGCTCGCCGAGCCGACGCCCGCGTTCGAGCTCGTCTGGCAGGTTCACGCGGCGGCGTTCGCGCTGGCGCTGCCAACGCTCGGCGCCACCTTCATCGGCGCGGCCCTCGCCGCGCACGCGAGCGGGCTGACCCCGGCTTGGCAGCGCCTGCTGGGCCTGGTGGGCGGGAGCCTGCTGCTCGCCGCGGGGCTCGGCAACCTCGCGATCGCCGACGGCTCGCCGCTGCTCTATCTCGGGCTCCTGGGGTTCGCCGCCTGGCTCGTCTGGCTGCTCGCGACCGGCCTGCGCCTCGTCCGGTCGTGACCGAGATGCGGTGGTGCCGTCACTTTCGTGGCGCAGTGGCAGCTGGACCGGCGCCGCGGGGCCAGGAACCGCCGCCGGTACCGAAGGAGCCCACATGGCCCACACATCCCATCCCTCGACCTGACCAAGCCCTACCAGGCTTAGTCGGCCTCGAGCAGTTCGCGCGGTTCGACGGCGGTCGCGTCCAACTCGAGGCAACGGCCCATCGCGTGGCGCGCCGCACCTCCGTCACCGAGGGCCAGGTGGCACTGTCCGGCGCGGTACCAGGCGACGGCGCCGGCGCCGGTGGCCAGTTCCCCGGCGTGTTCGTACCAGCGCGCGGCCTGCTCGACGTGGCCGATCGCCAGGTAGGCGTCGCCGACGGTGGACCGGGCCTGCACGCAGTACGGGTCCAGAGCGATCAGCCGCCCGCACAGCGCGGTCACCTCGTCGTGATCGGCCGGCTCGACCCCGAGGGCGAGGCGCAGCCGCATTTCCACCAGGTAGCGCTCGTTCTCCAGGGCGATCAGCTCGTCCGCCGCGTCCCGACCGCCCGAGGAGACCACCTCGGCGTGACAGGACTCCGCCAGGTCCGCCTCGTCGGCGGCACGTGCCCGGTCCGGTCCTGCGGCGCTCAACAGCGCGACCGCGCGGTGGAACCGGCTCCGCACGAGCGCGGCCTCCCAGTCGTCCTCCGCCGCCGGCACGGCGGGGAACACCGACCGGCCGGTCCGTTCGAACCGCCACCCCACCGTCAGGTCGAGCCCGCCGTGCAGCGTGTGCCCGATGCCCTGGAACGCCGACGCAAGGCGTACCACCGGGTCCTCAGCGTGTTCCGCGAGCTCGCGGAACACGGCCAGCGCACGGTCGCGCAGGCCGGGCGTCACCACTGCGACCTTGGCGAGGTCGTACCGAAATCGCTGGTGGGCCGCCGACCCGTCGGAGGGCCGGTCCAGGTCGGCCAGGTCCAACGCGAGCCGGTGATAGGACAACTGCGCCAGCTGAACCACGACCAGGCTGCGTCGCCGCCAGTCCAGCGCGTCCATCCGCTCGATCGAGCGCACCAACGTCCGCCAGGCGGGTGTGCGCCGCTCGGGCGGCAACTCGCTCGGCGTGCGGGCTTCGTAGCCGGCCAGGCCGGCGTGCCGGATGACCTGGTGCCGCAGCCCGGGCACGCTCACCCGGGAACACCACGACCACCGGTCGGACGTCTCGTCCAGCCACTCGTTGACCGGCCGGATCAACCGCAGCCGCACCGGCGCCAGGTCGCTGGCGCCCATGTCGACCAGCGGGCGCCAGAACGGCTCCAGCCGGTTGTGCGGCGGCGCCGGCCGACCGGTCACCGCGGGCGGTGAACCCCGCGAGTCCGACCGGGTGTAGACGCGTCGGAAGGCCCCCGCCGGCCTGCCGGCCGTGCTCTCAGTCACCGGACGGGCGGCGGTAGGTGGCGACCAGCAGACCGGAGGCCCAGTCGACGAGCGTGGCCACCAGCTCGGGTTCCCGCACGATCTCCTCGCGCAGCCGGTGCACCCGCGGCAGGTGCTCGTCGGTCCACTTGGGCTGCGGCAGCAGGTCGTCGGCGAGGAAGAGCGCCCCGTCGGTCAGGTGCCGGTACACCAGGTCGCGCCGTTCGAACTTGGCCGTGGTGGTGTCGACGAAGACCAGGTCGAACGGCGGCCCGTCATAGGTTTCCAGCCATTCGGTCGCGTCGGCCGTGACGACGTGCACCCGCGGGTCACCCGCGAAGGTCTTCCGGCAGGCGTCGGCGATTGTCGGCGACCGCTCGATGGTGGTGAGCGTGGCGTCTTCGTCCATGCCGTCGAGCATCCAGCCCGTGCCGACACCGGTCTGCGAACCGAGCTCGAGCAGGCGGCCGCCCGGTTTGCTCGCCGCCATCGTGCGCAGGAACGCGCCGGTCTCCGGCGTGGACGCCAGGGTCAGGTTGGCCCGACGTGCGAGGTCCCGTGCCCGTGCCGCCAGCGGCGGTTCCGGCACGACCACCGCGTCGGTGGCTGGTTTCGTCATCTGCTTTCCTCCGCTGTCTCAGTTTCTTTGGCCGCCGCGGTTTCCGACTCGCGGACGAACCGCCGCGCCCAGATCTCCAGCAATGAGCCGCGCAGCAGCCAGTACGCCACGACCCCGCAGAAAACCCCGACGACGCCGAAGTCGAGCAGCTCACCCAGCAGCCAGGCGATCGGGAGCTGCGCGACGATCGCGGCGGTGAGGTTGCCGTACATGTCCAGCTTCGTGTGCCCGAACGCGCGGACGATGCTCACGTTGGTGAGGTTCCAGGCGATCAGCGGGATCACGACCCCGATGACGATGAGCGCCTGACCCACCTGTGTCCGCACCTCGGGGAACGTGGTGAACACCCCCGCGATCTGCTCGCGCAGCAGGATCAGGGCAACGCCGACCGCGAACCCGGGCAGCAGCAACGTCGACCGCCCGGCCCGCCACGTCCCCCGCACCCGGCTGGTGTCACCGGCCCCGATCGCACGTCCGACGAGGATCCGCACCGCCGACGAGAACGCGGTGCCCAGCCCGTAGCACAGCACCATCACGTGGAAGGCGATCCGGCCACCGCCGAGCGCTGCCGTGCTCAACCCGCCGACGATGGCGAAGAACACCGCCGTGCTCGCGTAGTCCAAAGCGGTCGACACCATCGCCGGGACGGCCAGGCGCGGGATCGACGTGTCGAAGTCGACCGGTTCGGGATTGCTCGTGCGCAGCCGCTGCCACAGCTTCGCGCGCACGGCCAGGGTGACGAGCAGCAGCAGGCCCAGCAGCGAGGACAGGCTGGTCGCCAACCCGTTGCCCACCGCGCCGAGCCGGGGGAACGGTCCGGGGCCGTAGATCAGCAGCCAGTCCAGCACGATGTTGCTTCCCGCGGTGAGCAGTCCGGCGAACATGGGCAGCCGGGCCAGCTTGTAGGCGTTGAACGTGGCGGCGACGGCGCCGAAGATCACGCCGAACACCAACGTCGGCGCGACCGCGGCGAGGTACTGCCCGCCCATGACCGCGGCGTCCGGTCCGGCGTCCGACGCGACCAGCCGGGTCAGCTGACGGCCGAACAGCACGGTGACCGCGACCACCAGCATCACGACGACAGCGGACAACTTCGCGGTCGACCGGAGCGACGCGGCGATCCGCCTGCCGTCGCCCCTGCCGGCCAACCGCGCGGCGAGGATCTGGTGGCCGGCCACGGTCGCGAGTGCGAGCGTGCTGAACACGTCGAAGACCGCGGCGGCGCTCGCGACCGCCGCGAGTGGCAGCGCGCCGTAGTGGCCCATCATGGCCGTGTCGATGACCCCGGCCAGCACCGAGGACAGCACTCCGACCACGAACGGCAGGCCGAGTCGGAGGATCGCGCGCCGGTCGGAGTCCGGTGCCGCGTCCGTGGCATTGGTGCTCATGTCGCTCCCGCGTCCGGTTCGTCGGGTCAGGCGGAAACGCCGGCCTGTTCGAGGTACTCCCGCGGCTGCACGGCGGTCGTGTCCAGCTCCAGGCACCGGCCCATCGCGTTCACCGCGTCGCCCAACCGGCCGAGGATGTGGTAGCACTGCCCGGCCCGGTACCACGCCATCGCACCGGCGCCGGTGCCGAGCTCGCCGACCCGCGTGTACCAGCGTGCCGCCTCCTCGTAGGAGCCGATCGCGGCGTACCCGTCGGCGACGACCATCCGCGCCTGCAGGCAGTGGGGATCGATGGCGAGCAGCTGGTCGCACCGCCGGCGGACCTGCGCGGTCAGCTCCGGGTCGGGTGCCCGGCTCGCCGCCTTGATCAACGACTCCAGCACGATCCGCCGGTTCTCCACCGCCACGTACTGGTCCGGGCCGTTCTCCGGCGCGGAGGAGAACAGCCGTTCGCTGAGTTCCCAGGCCTGCATGACCTCCGTGTGCGTTTCGGCGAAGTTCCGCTCCCGCATGCGCAGCAGGGCGGCGGCGCGGTGGAACCGGCTGGTCATCAACAAGTCGAGCCAGGTGGCGTCGGCGCCGGCGGACGGCTCGCCGTAGGACTCGAACCGCCGCGCCAACTCCAGGTCGCGCCGCATCCGCACCGCGTAGCTGATGCCCTGTCCGGCCGCGGCCAGCCGCAGGACCGGATCGTCGGACCGAGTGGCGAGGTGCTCGAACAGGTCGGCCGGCGACTGGGTGGGCGCGGACAGGTAGACGTTGGCCCTGGCGACCTCGTACAGGTAGTGGTCGGTCTCCACCGACCCGTCCGGCCGGTGGTCGGCGGACAGCGCCGCGGCGACGCCGTTGAACGACAGCTGCACGAGTTGGAAGATCACCAGCCGCCGGCGCAGCGGCGGCAGGTCGGCGAACCGGTCGAGCGCGTCCACCAGCACCTGCCACTGCCTGGTGCGCAACCGGTCGGGCAGCTCGCGCGGGTCACGGCAGGCGTACTCCGCCAGGCCGGCGTGCCGGATCACCTGGGTGCGCAGGCCGACGACGGAGTGGCGGGCGAACCACGCCCACGAGGTCGACTCCCCGTCGGCGAGCCAGTCGTTGACGTAGCCGATGGCCTGCAACCGCATCGGCGCGTACGGACTCGGCGCCATGTCGATCAGCGGTCGCCAGAAGATGGCGAGCCGGTTGTGCTCGATGTCGGGAAGCCCTGTCGGGCAGGGGAAGTAGCCGCGCGGATCGGTCCGGTCGTACACCGGATTGATCGCCGGCTCAGTTCGCGCGGCCATGACTCTCCACGAAGGACTGGATGTGATCGAACAACACTGCCCGGTTCCGGTTCGACTTCACCTGGTGACCCTCGTCGTCGAACCGCAGGTAGGTGACGTCGACGCCGAGATTCCGGGCGGCGGCGACGAACTCGTCGACTTCGTCCACCGGGATCCGCGGATCGCGCACGCCGTGGGCGATGAACAGCGGCGGGCAGTCCTCCGTCAGCCGGTGACGGGGAGACCGCTCCCGCAGCACTTCGTCGGCGTCCTCGCGAGGTACGGCGCCGAGGATCTGCCTGCTCAGCGAGCCGGCGATCGGGCTGAAGAAGGCAGGCGACCGAGTCGCCAGCCGCACCAGGTCGCACTGCGGGCTGATCGCGATCGCGTAGCGGACCAGGTCGGGTCGCGTGGTGGCGGCCACCAGCGCGGCGTAGCCGCCGTACGACGAGCCGAAGAAACCGACCCGGTCCTGGTCGACCAGGCCACTCGCGACGCCGTGCGCGACGCCGTCGTAGAGGTCCTGCTGCATGGCGCCGCCCCACTCGCCGAGCCCCGCCCGCCGGAACTCCCTGCCGAACCCGCGCGAGCCGCGGAAGTTCAGGTGCAACGAGGAGAGCCCCAGCAACGCCAGGTACTGGGCATCCGCGTGGAACCGCCAGTAGTCCCGTGCGGCGGGTCCCCCGTGCACCATCACCACGGTGGCGGCAGGCTCGGCCGGCGCGTCCCGGGGCGCGAGGCGGTAGCCGACGATCGGTTTCCCGTCGGTGGCCCGGTAGCAGAACGAGGTGAGCTGCGGCAGTTCGCCTCGTGGCAGATCCGGGCGGTTGACCAGCAGCGTGGCGTGTTCTCCGGTCGCCGGGCGGCACCGGACGTACTCCAGCGGCCCGTCGTCGTGCACGACGCAGACCAGCCACACCTCGTCGGTCGCGTCGCGGTCCAGTACCACCGGTTCCGCGCCGTCCGCCGCACCGAGGTGGCCGGCGACGGCCGCGATCTTCTCGGCCATCCGGCCGGACAGCGGGAGCTGCTGGAACCGCTCGCCGAACACCGCGCACAGGTCGGGCGTCGCGGTGATCGGGTCGAACCACACGCCGTCCGGGCCGATCGGATAGCCGGCCAGGTCGAGTTCGTCGTGCCGGGCGATCTCGGTGATCTCGCCCGTCTCGGTGTCGATCCCGAGCAGTCTCCTGGTCGGGGCGTCCGTGCTGGTCAGGAGGTACAGCGTGGTGCCGTCGGCGTTGAACCCGGGCACGGCGAGGTCGGCGACCGCGTCCGGTTCGATCGGGATCGTGGTCTCGCGCGCCCCGCCGGACGCCCTGACGACGACGACCGTCGAGGCGCCGTCACGACCGAGGCGCACCCCGCCGCGCGGACGGGACTGCCGGTCGACGAGCCAGCGGTGGTACCCGGGGTTCGGCTCGTCGAGCAGGACTGGCCGGGGATCGTCCAGGTCGACGTGCCAAAGCCGCGTCACCCGGCTACCGGGTTCGCGGGCGCTGTAAGCGACACCGGCGTCCCCCAGCCAGTACTCGGTAACCGGACCGGTGGCCACCGGAACCACCTGGTCGGCGTCGAGGTGGTAAGCCGTCAGCGCCCAGGTCTCCCGGCCACGCGGTGCGTGCAGGAAGGTCAGCCACCTGCCGTCCGGTGTCCACCGCGGGTCGCGCACCGCGCCGTCGTCATACGTGGCAACGACCCGAACGGGGCCGGGACCGTCGGCCACGGACGTCATCACGCACACGGCGTCGCTCGACTCGGTCCGCCGCACGAACACGACCGCGGTGCCGTCCGGCGAGAGCCTGGGCGAGGTGTTGGTCTCCAGCGCCCGCAGCGCCGACCTGAGCACCGGCGAGATCGGCGGCCGGCGCGGTGCGTCGAGGGTCATCGCGATGCCCCGGTCAGCTCGTCGCCCAGCGGGTCCTCGTCGGGGTACACCCCGGCGGCACCGCGGGACACGCCCATGGTGAGGGTGTAGATCGGGCCGTGGCGACGTCGGGACAAGCCGTGCATCGCCAGGTAGGCGCTGTCCTGCTGAGCCGGGGTCACCAGCGTGCTCAGGCCGTAACCGGCGCCGAGGACGATCAGGTCCTGGGCGACGGCGCCGGACCACGTGTACAGGCTGCGCAGCCCGGTCTCGCCGGGCCGCCGGCGCTGGTAGGCCGGGAAATCCGCGACCAGACCCAGCGTCCAGCTTGCCGATGACGGGGAGCGCATCCCCTGGAGAGCCGCGATCATGTCGGTGCGCAGGTCGCCCGCGCGCACCAGTTCGATGCTGTGCTCGCGCGGGTGGTACCGGTAGGCGCCCGGCTCGACGCCGCTCACCCGGTACGCGGCAACGCAGATCACCCAACCGGCGCCGATCGCGTCGTCACCGTCACGCAGGTGTGCCAGGCCGTACCTCAGCAGGCCGGACAGCACGGCCGCGGGCACCGGACGCCGGACGTAGCTCCGACCCGACCGCCGGCTCAACAGCAGGCGCGAGATCGGGACGTCGGCGGGGTCGGCGGGGTCGGGCAGCGCTACCTGGCGACCGCCGGGCGGTTCGGTGGGCGCAGGTGCGCCGGAGGGGTCGGCGTCCGCTGCGGCGGGCCGGCCACCCGGGCGCCGCGATGCGACGTAGAGCTGATCCGACGGATGCCACCCGCGACGCTGCCAGTGCCGCAGGCCGGGCACCAGCGCCGCCCGACGGACCTCGTCGGCGGGGTCGGCCAGGTCGGCGTGCGGGCGTTCGTCGCGGAGGATCGCCTCGGCGAGGTCGACCGGGAGGTGGCGGGTGGTCCGGCCGGTCACCGTGTCGGCGACCTCGATCTCGGCCTTGTCGACCTGCGCCACCGGCCGGATGCGCGTGCCCACCGGCCAGTGGACGCCATCAGGCCTGATCGGCTCGGGCGGGAGAGCGTGGATGATGGCGGGTTCGGCGGGTTCGGCGGGGCGGGCCTCGGTGGTCTCCGACTCGACACCGCCCCACAGACCGACGCTCATCAGGTATCCCTCGGCCATGCCGTCGAGTCCGAGCAGCGACTCGACCGTCGGCGCATCCGTGGCGTCGTCGACGACGGCGCGCAGGCCCGCGGACTCGGCGGCGAGCCGCACGGTGCCTGCGACGTGCCCGGCGTCCATGTGCACGGTGCGAAACGTCCTCGGCTCGCGATAGCGGTACATGTTGCGCTCGAAAACGCTGGTGACGACGACGATCGCGGCGGCGGAGGCGATGTTCGGAAACACCGACCGAATCGTCTTCTCGTCCACCCCGTCGGACCGGACGAGGCGAAGGCTCAACGGCCGCGTGGTCACGTGGTACCAACCGGAACGCATGCCGGGTACCTGGCGGACGGCGACATATCCTTCCGTGGGATGACGTCCACCACCGGACGGTGACGTGCGGCGCAGCAAAGGCGCGGAATCGGTGATCGGAACACGTTCCCTGATGACGCCGAAAGCAAGGGATACCGTGGCCAGGAACGCATCCTCACTCAGGGGGCGCTTGAGCGCCGACCCAGTCCAGAAGGTCGAGGCGGGCGTGCTCTCGATAATGTCTTTATGCGGCTCCGGAACGTCGATACCCGGCCGTTCGAGGTAGTCTTCCTTGTACCGGTCGTCGTCAGGCTCGACGGCCTGGTAATCGCGCATGCGCGACTGATCGATACCGATCGCAGCAGCCTCCGAATAATCCACGCAGGGATAGTCGAACGCCAGGAAGTGGTACTCGGCGGCTTCCCGCCAACCGGCGCGGTCCCACTCCTCGACAAGTTCGAGCAGCCATTGCTGGTCGGGATCCGCCGATATCGACTCCGCGTCCACGAGCAGGCTGCGGGCGACCAGGTCCGAGATGCGCGCCGACCAGGCCTCCACACCACCGTCAACCCCGGCGAACCGCGCCAACCTGGCCGCCAGCGCACCCGGTTCCGTCGGCTCCGCAGCCGCGGCGAGCACGGCCGCGATCGACCGCGTCACGGTGAACCGGCGCTTGCGAAGAAGGTCGTCGACGACCCAGCGATTCCCCGTGGCGTCATTTGGCGGAATGATCCGGGCCGCCGGGCTGAGCCGCACGAGCATTGTCCCCCCTCATAACTGGTTCGACATTGGCTTCAGGGCGGAGCATGGCCGACCACGTTGACATGATCGGCCATGCCCGCCTATCTGACCGATCAGTAAGCGTCGGCCTGCAGGAGCATGACCTCGTACTCGGCCGTCTCCTCGACCTCGTTGGCCACCTCGATCGCCACAGCTGCCTCCATTGGATTTCACCCCCTCTGTTCCGTGGATAACATCGACCGCGACCGACACCGAAAAAGGGTGCCAAGCAACGGCCAGGACAGTGGATTGGCAAGGAAGACTACGAACGCCCATCCGCGACGTTCAGCGGTCGCACGATGGCCACGCCAGGTTGTAGTGCCATGAATCCCCCCGGTCCATTGCCGCACTCGTGTTGAAGACCTGGCCGCCGCCCCCGCTGATGAGCGGGTACCCCCGGCGTCGCTGCGATATATCCCCATGGTGTCAGGCCGGCGATTTCGTCTGTGTCGGGCGAACACCCGACAACCGGCGGACCCGTCAACGACCCCCGTCGACCGACCGCAACAGCGCCACCGCGTCGAACGACGGGCTCTCACCCGCACGTCCGGGGCGAGCCGGTGTCAGCCGATGCGGAAGGACCCGATCACGCCAAGTCCGCTGAGCACGCCGACCACCGACAGCGCCAGGCACGTCACCGCGGCCGACAGAACCCACGCACGGCGGCGTGATGCCGTGACGACCACGAGGCCGAGCGCGGCCCAGAGCAGCCCTTCGGCCAGGAACCACGGCTCGTTCAGCAGCAGGTCCTGGAGGTCGGCGACTCGCTGGTCGTACCACCGCCACACCTCCGCGGGCAGCACCACCGGGTGCGCGCCGGTGAGGCTGAAGACCCGCAGCGTGCTGTTGACCAGCGCGTGGGTGCAGCACCCGACGGCGGTGAGCCACCCGAGCGCGGGCAGCGCGCGGCGCAGCAGCGGCACCCGCACGGCGACGGGCGGCAGCACCGCGGCGACGAGGATGATCGCCGCGCCGATGGCGTTGATGGCGCGGAACGTGGTCTCGGACACCGGCTCGCCGATCATGCCGACCTTGCCGCCGAACGCGTAGTACGCCCGGTAGCACGCGTAGGCGAACGCCCACAGCGCGAGCAGCCACGCGAGTCGGCGGTCGGCGCCGAGCCGGGGAACCGGTGCCCCGCCCGACCGCGGCGGAACCCGGGCCGGCACCGCCGGCAGTGCAGAAGACATGGTCGTTCCACTCTCTGGCGGGGACGGGCGGCGCGCCCGTGCGGGTCACGGTCGGATTTCGCCCGTGACGGTCGCACGACGACACTGAGGGTTCACTGAGATCCGGTCACCGGCACCATCCATTATGGACTGTCGCGACCACCGCCTCGCACGCGCTACCGGCAGCTGATCCCGGCCAGGTCGAGCATGCGGCACAGGTCGTGGAAGCCGTGCACGCACGCGGCTCAGAGCGTGTCATCGGGAAGGACGCCGGTGCGGAGGCTCGCGACGAGCAGTCCGGCCCTCTGCCGGAAATCGGCGATCGCCGCGTCCAGCGCCGCCGGAGCGCCACCGCCTCCTCCGCCGCGACCAGTCGCATCACCCGGAGCACCGGCCCGCTGGAGTCGGCGCCGCGGTCGGCGGTCGACTGGCGAGGTTGCCCCGTTGGCCGGCTACCGCATCTGTTGCACGACAGTCGAACCGATTCGACTCGCGTCGCCAGGGTCGTCGCAGTGTCCGCCACAGCACAAAGCTGGGACGATCTCGGAACGCTCGTGGGCACCGTTGACACCTTTCGCGATCATAATCTACGCTCACGCGAACCGGTTCGATACGGTTTTCTCGCCGATCCGCGCCTTCCTCCCTCTTCTGGAGGAGTCCATGGACGCCTGCTGTCCAGACCGACCCAGGCACACCTCGACATCGACGACACGGCTTGCAGGACCACGGCCCACTCCGTCGTCACCCGGTCGGACGAGTCGACCGGCGGTGCCCAACCTGATTCCGAGAAGCCGACCTGGGGCCACAGCAGCGCTTCCGGCCTCGGTCGGCACCCACGCCGTGGTGCACACGAAAGGCAGAGATTGGTATGAGAAGCCGATCCGGCCGCCTCACGGCGGCCGTCGCAACTACGTTCGTACTCGCCATCACAGCCGGACCGACCGTGCTTCCCGACGCACCGAGCGCCCAGGCAGCCGCATCCGGACCGTGTGACATCTACGCCTCGGGCGGCACACCGTGCGTGGCCGCGCACAGCACGACCCGGGCGCTGTACGGCGCGTACAACGGAGCGCTGTACCAAGTCAAGCGGTCCACGGACAACACCACGCGGGACGTCGGCGTGCTCAGTGCGGGCGGTGTGGCCAGTGCCGCCACCCAGGACTCGTTCTGCGCCGGCGCCACCTGCCTCATCAGCATCATCTACGACCAGAGCGGCCGGGGTAACCACCTCACGCAGGCACCCCCAGGCCACTGGCCCGGCCCACTCCCCGGTGGGTGGGACAACCTCGCCGTCGCGACGGCCGCCCCGGTCACCGTCGGTGGACAGAAGGCCTACGGCGTCTACATCTCGCCCGGCACCGGTTACCGCAACAACCGGACCAACGGCGTCGCGACCGGCGACCAGCCCGAGGGCATCTACGCCGTCGTCGACGGCACCCACTACAACCAGTGGTGCTGCTTCGACTACGGCAACGCGCAGACCGACGGCCAGGCCGACGAGCGCGCCATCATGGAGACCGTTTACTTCGGCGCCAACCGGCAGTGGGGTTACGGGGACGGCACAGGTCCCTGGGTCATGGCCGACCTGGAGTGGGGCCTGTTCTCCGGCGTGAACGCGGGGTACAACCGGAACCCGCCCATCAACCACCGCTTCGTGACGGCGATCGTCAAGGGCGAGTCGAACCACTGGGCGATCCGGAGCGGGAACGCGCAGTCGGGTGGCTTGACGACCGTGTTCGACGGGCCGCGCCCCGCCGGCTACCACCCGATGAAGAAGGAAGGGGCGATCCTGCTGGGCATCGGCGGCGACAACAGCGTCTCCGGCGCCGGTACGTTCTACGAAGGCGTGCTGACCTCCGGATACCCGTCGAACGCCACCGAGGAGGCCGTGCAGGCCAACATCGCGGCTGCCGGGTATGCCCCGCCCGGCGGCGGCAACCCGCGGCAGAACGTCCAGGTCGTGGGCAGCCAGTCCAACCGGTGCGTCGAGGTGCCGAACGGCTCCACCGCCAACGGGCTCCAGGTGCAGTTGGCGGACTGCCAGAGCGTCGACCGGCAGCGCTGGACCTACACGTCCGACCGAAGGCTCCAGATCTACGGCAGCAAGTGCCTCGACGCCAGCGGTCAGGGCACCGGCAACGGCACCCAGGTGATCATCTGGGACTGCAACGGCCAGGCAAACCAGCAGTGGAACGTCAACTCGGACGGCACCATCACCGGTGTGCAGTCAGGCCTGTGCCTGGACGCCGACGGCGCCGGGACGGCCGCCGGCACGAAGATCATCCTTTGGTCGTGCCACGGCGGCGCGAACCAACGATGGGGCCTACGCGGTTGACCGGACGTCGCCGCCGGGCTTCGTTCCCCTCCGACCGCCCGGCCGGGGCCGCACAGCCGATGCCACCACGGGCCTGGCGCCCGACAGCGGCGGCACCGCTGTCGGGCCCGGTCGTGGTCGGCCAGGCCGCGACCGTCGGAACTGCCGGGTCGCGGTGGCCCCGACGCCGGGCGCCAGGTCGCCTACCCGGGCCACACCGCTCTCGCTTCCCTCTCCTGACCGCCTGCACGAAGCTCTGCCGCACCCTAGGAGCCCCTGTGCAGACCTGACCCTGGTGTGCCCGCGTCCGCGACTCACGCCCGGACGGCCACTTCGGCGCGTTCCACCCTGGCACGGCATCGCCGGCTCGTCCCGGTTTCGTCGAGCCCGGCGGCCGGCACCTCGCTGCGATGGGCGCGCATGGCGAGCACGGTGCGCTCAGAAAACGCGGCGTTTGATCCGCCACACGACGAGTGCGAGCAGGGCTGCCGCGAGGCCGACGAAGATGGCCGCCTCGACGAGTTGGAACATCCAGAAGCGATCGGCCGGGTGGTACAGGACCCATTGCTGGATACCGCGCTCGTGCAGGTACGCGCTGAAGTCCACTCCGGCGCCCCGTGCCGCGACCTCCATCTCCACGGCGTCGTAGACCGAGAGGTGACGGCCGGACGGATCCGCGTAGCCCGAGGCGATGATCCAGTCGGCGCGGTCACCTGCCGGTATCCGGGAACCTCCGGCGTCGAGGGTCGCGTCGTCGGCGGCCACGCGTTCCATGGTGCTCAGCGGCGCCTGGACGTTCGGGCGCAACCAACCCGCCACGACGACGCGGACGGCGAGGTAGGCGCCGAGCGCGACCGCGAGCGCGGGCAGGCTGCGCCGCAGCAGTGCACCCGCCGCCGTGGCGGCGGCGAACGCGAACAGCGCGTACCCCGCCGGAACGAGTCCTTCCAGGTCGAACGCGTCGGTCGTGAACCGGCTGTTGAGCACGTCCAACGGCTGCCGGTACCAGGTGATCGACGCCGTGAGCGCGACGGCGAGCGTCGCGGTCAGCGCGCCCAGGGCACCCAGTTTGACCGCCAGCCAGCGCATCCTCGGCACCGCCTGGGTCCAGGCGAACTGCCAGGTGCCGGCTTCCAGCTCACGGGCCACCAACGGCGCGCCGAGAAACGCGCCGATCAGGAACGGCACCAGGTTGAACAGGGACAGCATCTTGGACGCGTACCCGTGCTCCTCGTTCAACCGCCTGATAGCGGTCGAGCACGCGTCGGAACCGTCGGCCAGCCCGCCCGCGCAGGCCGCGGCGCCGTCGGGGAACAGGGAGCGCATCGACGACCCGGCGACGAGCAGGAAGAGGCCGATCGCCGCCACCAGCAGGCTCAGCGTGAACACTTCGGCGCGATGTTGCCGCCAGGTCAGCCACGTCATGCCGGCACCTCTGAGACGGCCGGTGCCTCGATGTCGTGCCGGGTCGGTCGACGCAGGTAGGCCAGCACCAGGTCTTCCAGCCCGATCGGGTCGGCCTGCCAGCCGGGCGCGGTCGGCCCTCCGCCATCGCGCACCAGCAGCGTGGTGTGCCGGTCGCTGTGGGATGCCTCGACGACCGTGCCCGCCTTGTCGAGATCGGCGGTCGTGCGCGGACCGACGAGCAGCCGGTGCTCGGCCAACAGCGTCTCGATGTCCCCGGCGAGCGTGACCCGGCTGTGGTTGAGCACGATCAGGTGGTCGCAGACGCGCTCCAACTCGGGCACGACGTGGGACGAGAACAGGACGGTCATGCCGTCGGCGGCGACCGCGCCCATCAGGGCCTGGAGGAACTCGAGTCTGGCCACGGGGTCGAGGCTGGCCATCGGCTCGTCCAGGACGAGCAAGTCCGGCCGCTTGGCCAACGCCAGTGCCAGCGCCACCTGGGCTTGTTGGCCGCCGGAGAGGGCACCCGCCTTGCGGTCCAGCGGGATGTCCAGCTGCGCCAGCCGCCGTTCGGCGAGGCCCTGGTCGAATCGCAGGTTGCAGGAGCGGCCCAGGTGGAGCAGGTCCGCGACGGTGAAGTGCTTGTAGAGCGGGTGCTCCTGGGCGAGGAAGCCGATGCGGGACAGCACCTGCGGGGTATTGGCGGCCGGGGACTGGCCGAGCACCTCCACGGTGCCGGACGTCGGCGCGAGCAACCCCACCACCAGGCGCAGCAGCGTGCTCTTGCCCGCACCGTTGGGGCCGACCAGCGCGATCACCCGGCCGGTCGGCACGGACAGGGTGCAGTCGCGCAGCGCCCACGTCCGACGGTAGCGCTTGCCCAAACCGTCGGTTCGGAGCGCGTACTCGGTTGTTGTCATGCGATGTTCTCATTCTTCGCTCGGTTGACGACAGCGGTGAAGAGCGCGTTGACCGCCTGCTCGTCCAGACCGGCGGCGTGGGCCCGGTTCAACCAGGTCTCCAGACCGCGCCGCAACGAGGTGTACGTCGCGGCGGACATCCCCGCCGTCGGCGCCTCGTTGACGAACGTGCCCTGCCCGGGGCGACCGGTGACGAGATCCTCCTGCTCCAACTGCCGGTACGCCTTGGCGACCGTGTTCGGGTTGATCGCCAAGGTCTCGGCCACCTCGCGGATCAACGGCAACCGGTCACCTTGCCGCAGGAAGCCCAGCAGCACGGCTTGACGCACCTGCTGGACGAGTTGGAGATAGGGCGGCACACCCGAGCGGTTGTCGATCCGGAAGACGAACATGAACCCCTCCCTGCTTTACTAGTGAGATAGTAAAGCAGTAGAGATCGTCTGTCGGCAAGCAGCCGCATCGGGTGCGGAGGGGATCCGGCCGCCGTGGGCGTGGCCGCCGGCGGCAGGTAGTCGTGCGGGCGCCGGCCCAGGTCCAGGGCGGCTATCCACTGGCGCACAGTCGGCGAGACGATGGTGCCGTAGCCGGCCGTGGTGGTGTTGACGGACGAGGAACGCGAGACCCTGACACGTCGGGCTCGGCGGGCCGAGTCGTCGCAGGCGTTGGCGCAGCGGTGCCGGATCGTGCTCGGCTGCGCCGACGGTGGGTCCAAAGAGGCGGGTGGGTGCCGGTGATCGCCGGCACCCACCCGGTTCTCACGGGTTCGGCACCAAGGCCTGCCCACCGTCGCCCAGCGCGGTGACGGTGCCGAGGTCCGGGCCCTGGACGGGCCGCAGCGCGGGGATGCCGCTGGGCTGGGTGCCGAGGTCGCCGCTGGAGTTCGAGCCCCACATCCAGAGCCGACCCGAGGCGTCGAGCACCTGCCCGCCGTAGATGTGGCTGACGACGTCGACCGCGCCGGTGATGCCGTCAACGCGCACCGGCACGGTCTTGACGCAGTCGAAGCAGTCGCTCCCGTCGCCGAGCGCGCCGGACGAACCGTGGCCCCACGACCACACCGTGCCGTCGTTGCGCACGGCGTAGCCGTTGTAGCTGTCACCGTCGATCTCGACCACCCCGGTCAACCCGGAGACGCGCACCGGGACCCGGGAGACGCCGCCGGTCGTGCCGTTGCCGAGGGCGCCTTCGTAGTTGTCGCCCCACGCCCACGCGGCGCCGTCCGCGGTGACGGCGAACGCGGTCGCCCCACTCGCGGCGATCTTGACGACACCGGTGAGCCCGCTGACCCTGGTCGGCACGCTCGACGACTCGGAGGTGGACCCGGTGCCGAGCTGGCCCCGGTGGTTCCAGCCCCAGGCCCAGACCGTGCCGTCGTTGCGCAACGCGTAACCGCTCTCCCAACCGGCCGCGATGGCGGTGACACCCGTGAGCCCGGGGATCTGCCGGGGTTCCACCGGGTGGGCGCCCACGCCGAGGCCCCGCGCGCCGGAGCCGTCGCTGCCCCATGACCAGACGGTCCCGTCGCCCCGCAACGCGTAGTGGTTGCCGGCCAACGCGTCGGCGACCGCGACGGCCCCGGTGAGCCCGGCCACCCGCACCGGGATCGGGACGACGGCGGAGGCGTACCAGGCTTCACCGAAGTCCGGGCCATTGCCGCCCCAAACCCACACCGAGCCGTCGGCCAGCGCCGCGGTGTTCGACGCCAGCGACACCAGGCCCGACAACCCGTGCAGCGGCTTCGGCAACGACGAGGACGTCGTCGTCCCGTTGCCGAGCTGCCCGTGGTTACCGCCCCACACGTAGGCGCAGTCGCGGAGGCACGGCACGGGCGGCACCGAGAAGTACCCGGCCAGGTCCACGGCGACGTGGGTCTCACCCGCGTTGTTGTAGGCGTAGAAGCGCGACTCGTCGACGTCGTACTGGATCACGACGACGGCGAGGTTCGCCGCCGTCTGGCCGCGCGCCAGGTTCAGGTTGGACGTCTCCGGGCGATCGCGTTCGACCTGCCAGGCCGTGACGTGCGTGTCGGCCGTCGGCGCGATCCCGGTCATGTTGACCACGGCGCCGATGGCCTCCGCCGGCACCGCCACGTCCGGCATGACGCCCCGCGACCGCTGCGGCCCGATGGGCGTGGAGTTCTGGTTGGCGTTCCCGGTGCCGTTGCGGGTGTCGAAGATCCGCCGCGGTGCGACCGGGGTGAACACCGCTCCGTACTCCGGCGTGTAGAACCCCTGGATGTCGACGACCAGGTCGAGCTCACCGGCGTTGTTGTACAGGTTCACCAGCCGTCCGGCGCCCAGCGCGACGGTCGTGAGGTTCGGGTTGGTGCCGCCGACCGGCACGTTGACCGTCGAGGCGGTCGGCCGGGCGGCGCCCGCGGGCCACGCCGTGACGTACGTGTTCGCGGTGGCGCGGGCGGCCGTCACGTTGAGCACGACCGCGGTCGCCGAGGCGGGCACGGTCCGCGACAGGTCCAGCGTCGTCGTGCCCCCTGGCCCGACGTGCCCGCCGCGGTACTCGTCCATCACCCGGGACGCCCGCGCCGGGATGAACTTCGACCCGCCCGAGGTCGCGTAGTACCCGGCCAGGTCGGCGATGACGTGCGTGCTGCCCGCGTTGTTGTACAGGTCGACCACGCGGTCCGCCCCGACCGCCACGGTCACCAGGTTCGCCCGCGTCTCGCCCGCCCGGAGGTTCAGGTTCGACACCGCCGGCCGGGCCCGGCCGTGCGGCGAGACCGTGACGTAGGTGTTCGCGGTCGGCTCGGTGCCGGTCAGGTTGAACACCACCGCCGTGGCCGACGCCGGCACCCGCCCGGCCAGGTCGAGGGAGATCGTGCCCGCGGTCCCCATCGGCCCACTCCCCGAACGGGTGTCCAGCACCCGGGTCGGCGACAACGCCGTGTAAGTCGACCCAGCGGCGGCCTGCGCCTGGGCCACCGCGGGGAAACCGGCCGGAACGACCGCCACCAGGGCAACCGCCGACAGAACAGCGGTGAGCAACCGCATCGAACACCCCCAAGGTCACGGATCCCCCGACCCGCGCGGGACGCTACCGCTCAAATCCCGACGGCACAGCACCTTTCGGCGAATTCACGCGGGCACAGGCGGGCCTCGCGGTGCCACAGGTGTCCGAGGTGACGCCGACGACGGTCACGTTGAGCACCCTTGCCGTCAGCCACGGCGGCGGTCGCTGCTTGGCCCGGACAACCTGCGATATCGCAACCAACCGCAGAAGGCGAGGCCGAGGCTCGTCACGATCACCAGGGCGGCGCGGGTCCCGACGAAATCCGCCGTGGGCCACGCGACGGTGGTGATGGGGCCGTTGTCGAGAGCTGGTTCCCAGCCACCCGCTTCCTCGACGGTGCGACCTGTACCGGACGCGGACAGCGCGGATGGCACGTAGTTGACAGCGTCCAGAATCGCGAGCACGACGACGACCACGATTCGGATTGCCTCCTGGCCGGTGAGTTCGCCGAGGACGTAGCCGAGGGCGAGGGTGGTGTAGCCGCCCATCAGTGGTCCGACCACGGTGACGACCGCGACGGCGACCAGCGGTGTCGCCGCCGCGTCGACGCGGACGAGCAGGTAGCAGGAACAGACAAGGACGAGTGCGGCGTAGGCCAGGTAACCGGCAACGAAGTTCCACAGCGTGTCACGAGAGGTCGTGGCCGGGCCGGCGGGAGCGAGCATCCAATTGACTTGCTGCCGTCGTCGCCGCCACGCCCGGCCGAGAAGCGGCACGGTCACGACGAGGACGATCGGGGTGAGCACGGTCCAGTAGCGGCCGATGCCCCGCAGTCCCAGGAGGCCGTCGCCGACTTCCGTTCCACCGGAGCGGAACCCGATCCAGATCATCGGCGTGACCGCGGCCAGCACGACGAGCATCCGCGGGGTCATGGACCGCCGGAGGTGGTAGGTGAGCATCACGCCGCCGATCGGGTCAGCGCGATGTACGCGTCGTTGAGCGTCGGCTCCACCTGCTTGGCCTCGTCCGACAGGGACTCCCCCAGGAACCGGACGCGGTACCGGTTCGGGCCGACCCGGGTCACCGCGGTCAGCGCCCCCGACCCGTGGAGCCGCGCCGCGGTCGACTCGTCCCCCTCAGCGACGAAGACCGGCGGTGACATCGACACCAGCACGTCGGGGCTGCCGTCGAAGATCAGCCGTCCCCGCTCCAGCACCAGCACCCGGTTCGCAATCGCTTCGATGTCCGAGACGACGTGGGTGGAGTAGACGATCGTGGCGTTCGTCGCCGCGTGGGCGAGGTGGCTGGTGAAACGCAGCCGCTCCCAGGGATCGAGACCGGTCGTCGGTTCGTCCAGCAACAGCATCCGGGTTTCGGTCGCGAACGCGTAGACAAGCCCGACCCGTTGGCGCATGCCGCCGCTGAGCGTGCCGATCGCCCGGTCCCCGAGCGCCCCGCCCAGCCCGAACCGGTCGAGCAGCCCTTCGATGGGCGCGGTGTCCAGGCCGCGCACGGTCAACAGGTAGCGCAGCAACGCCTTGGCCGACACCTCGGGATCGAGGCGGGGGTCCTGGGGCAGCAGTGTCGCCGCCGCGCGGAGCGCCCTGCGGTCGGCGGCGAGCGGTGCTCCGTCGACGGCGATCACGCCGGAGGACTCGACCGCCAGTCCGGCGAGTATGCCCAGCAGCGTCGACTTGCCGGCGCCGTTGCGGCCGAGCAGCGCCACGATCCCCGGCTCGAGATCGAAAGTGACGCCTTGGAGGGCCGTGGCGGCGCCGAACACCTTGCCCACATCGCGGACGCTAATCATGATCGCCTGCCTCCTTTGTGATCCAGCGAAGCCGGGACACGTCCCGCGGCAGCAGGCGCGCGGCCGTGATCGCGGCCGCCGCCACCGACGTCCACAGCAGCAGGCCGGCCGAGATCGGGTGCGACCGCCCCGGCACGTGCCGCATCCAGTCGGCCAGCGTCGGGTCGATCACCAGTAGCGAGGGGCCACCGGTGAGGTAGGGCAGCACGACGACGGCAGTCGTGATGCAGCCCGCCGCTCCGGCGGCGACCCCCGGGCCCGGATCGAACCGGGCCACCACGACGTGGCACGCCGCGACCGCCACGACCAGGCCACCCAGAGACGGGACCAGGAGCGACAGGTACGGCTCGTCCGCGGTCGTGGACTGGCTGAACGCGGCCAGTGCGGTGACGATCGCGAAGATCGCGATCAGCCCGCCGCGATCCCGCCACCAGCGGCTGCGCGGATCCGTCGACCCGGCTGCGACCAGCCGTCGATCGGCGCCGAACCGGGCCATCCCGAACGAGAGCACGCACGCCGAGGTGACGGGGATCAGCCAACTCACGACCCAGTGTGCTCCCAACTGGAAGCTCGTGACTCCCACAGGCGGCTGCCCGTAGGTTCCCGTCGACCAACCTATCGCCAGGGGGAACGCGGCCAGCGGGAGCGCGAGGGCGCCGGGGCGGAATGTCCGCACCGCGACGCCCTCGCGGAGCACCTGGTGCCGGATCGTCACGTGACCCAGCATTCGTTGCCGTTCAACCACGTCTGGCCGTCACTGGCGTTGGCGAACACGCTCCAGACGCGTCCACCGGTCACGCCGCCCCGGTCCTTGCGGCCGTCGACCCAGCCGGTGCCTTCTTCCCAGATGTTGTCCTGTCTGCTGCCCTGGTACTTCAGATCGGCGTAGGCGTACACGTAGTGCGGGTACGTATTACCCGCGACGTTCGTGACGTTCTTCGCATCGAAACCCCAGGTCAACGTGGCCGAACCCCACGGTCGCCAACACGACGCGGCCACGTAGTAGCCGGTACCCCACGCATGCGCGGCCGGCGCGATGCCCAGCGTCGCGAGGGCGATCGCACCTGCCAACAGCAGCCGGCCCCCCAATTTGCTTCTCATTTCCACCTCCGTAATCGGACTTCGCCGGAAGTGCTCCGGCTGGTGATGACTACCGACGCTGTGGAGAGATTGGCCGGTCACGTCCTCGGTTCGTCCTCGGTACGTCCTCGGTTCGTCCTCGCGCCGGTGGGTGCCGCGTGTAACGTGCTCCTGCCGCACCATCGATGCGGCCAAGGGGGAAGGCGCTCAAGCCACGCTCCGTCCGGCCCGCGACGCCGGCACCACGCGGGGCTTGCGCCCCGTCGGGATGCAGGCGGGCACACCATCACTGGTCACGACCAGTGATCCCAGAACGAGGATCTCCACGCCACCCCCCGGTAGCCACCGCCGGCCGGCACCAACGCCAACGTTCCGGAACAGGCTCTCAGCCCGGGGTGCCGTCGACCATTCCCTTTTCATCCAGGCGAAAAGGTGCTGCGTGGGGGTTGTGTGGCGGCGTGGTCACGATGCGCGTGCGGCTGGCCGGCGGCCAGATCGAGGCCCAGGGCGGTGGCGCTGTGCAGCACGGATCCGCCGTGCCGCCGGGTGATCACCAGGCCGGCCTCCCGGAGCACCGTCGCGTGCCGGCTCGCCGACGCCGGCGAGGTGCTCGCCCGCCGGGCGAGCTCGGTCGTGGTGCAACCGTCCACTGTGGCCAGCAGGATCGCGGCCCTGGTCTCGCCGAGCAACCGGGCCAGCGCCGGGTGGTCCGGACGGAAGCGGCCCGGTGCCAGCCACCGGGGATCGTGCGGCACCGGGTACACGATCACCTGCGGCAGCTCGCCATCGATGATCGTCTGCGGGTTGAGCTGGGCGAAGTAGGACGGCACCAACCGCAGCCCGCGCCCGTCCAGGTGGATCTCGCGGTCGGACGGGTGCCGGGCGAACTCCAGCACCGGCCGCCGCCACCGCATCATCGGCGCGAAGCTGTCCAGCAGCCCTTCGACCCCGCGCTCGCGCAGCACGTGCCGGCGCATGGCCAGGTCGCGGTGGACGTGGGTGCGCAGCCGGTCCCAGTAGGGCGCGACCGCGTGCCGGAAGTAGGCCCGGAGCACCTCGCCGAGCTCCCCCAGCGCACTCGGACGCCCGGCGGCGAGATCGGCCAGCCACGCCCCCGCCCCCGGGGCGCCGCCCAGCCCCTCGATCTCGGCCCCCAGTCGTGCCCTCGGCGTGCCCAGGATCGCCATCACGGCCTCCTCAAGGCCGAGCGCTCCCTCGGGCGGGGTGAGCAAGTCGGGGAAGTAGGACGCGTGCGGAACCAGCGGGAACAGCCGAGCCCGGACCAGCGCGCTCAGCTCGGCCCGGCGCAGCTCATCGGCGACCTGCCGCCGCCAGTGCCCCAGCACTACCTGCCCGTACCGCCCCTGCAGCGCCTGCACGCTGTTCACCAGCTCCCACAACGGATCCGGATCGTCGGCCAGGACCGTCAGCGCCAGATCTCGACGCGTGAAGTGGATCCGCACGCCGCCTCCCGGGTAAGACGCAGGTCCCGGGATCGTACGGCCGCGGCGGCTACCAGGCGTAGACCTCAGGGCGGGTTTGGGGCGGTGCGGGCCCGGTGCGGGGAACAGCTCGTCGAGGCGGGGAGCGGATCCCACTCGTTGTGGCCGCTGACCGGGCTGACCAGGTCCTCGACGGTTCGACTTCGACTGCCGCGGTCTCCGCTGTGCGCCGCGCTCCCTTGCTCGAGTGAAGTTTCGCCCTCATCGGGAATTGCGGTGGAGCGGATGCCACCGGGCTCAACGGGACGGGGGCGGACCGCAGAGCGCGGCCAACTGGTCCACCACCTCGGCGATCGGCTTCCGGGTGTCGATCTCCATCGTGGCCGTCGCCCTGAGCAGTGGCTCCACCTCGGCGGTGTCCGCGGCGATGCGAGCGCGCTGGTCGTCGGTCTTGCCGAACGGGTTGTCGGAACGTCCGGCGATGCGCTCGAACATCACCTCGATCGGCGCGCTGAGCAGCACCACGTGGGTGAAACGGGGGTAGAACCGGCTTTGGTTCCACACCGCACCGGAGATGAACAGGGGTTCCCCGGACCGCTCGTGCTCGGTGAGCAGACCGTCGATCCGGTCCTCGCGCCACTGCCGCTCGACCCCGGTCCCGTCCGCCGTCGGGATTTCCTCGATCCACTCTCCGAAGTCGGTGTCCACCACCCGGTACCCGCGTTGTTCGAGGTGGCCCAGGATCGTCGACTTACCCACCCCGGACATGCCGGTCACCATAATCACGGCCACCCGGCCACCGTAGAGGACAAGGCGACCGGCCGGACTGGACAACCTCGGTGGCGTCCGGCTCGACGGCCCGGCGGCGAGACCGAGCAGCGCTCCGCGGTCACCCCACCAGCCGGGCAGCCACTTCGTCCGCCGCCCGTTGACCCGACAGGATCGCCCCGTTCATGCTCCCGGACGTCTCGTCGGCCGTTTCGGTGCCCGCCCAGTGCACGAGTCCGACCAGTTCGCGGAGGTACCGCCCGAACGTGGTCCACGCCTTCGGTGCGACCGCGGGGTTCGGCCCGCCGGGCGCGAAGACGTCGTTGCCCCAGGAGAAGTCGGTGTAGTCGGTGGTGTGGCGAGCGGATTCCCCGTACAGGTGCACGAGGTGCGCCACGACGCGCCTGCGGCGCTCGTCCTGGTCGTAGGCGTCGAACCCGCGCGCGTCGCAGAACACCATCAGGATGCCGGGGCCGTCGGCGCCGGGACTGACGTCGAAGGTGAGGAAGACGGTCTCGTCGTCGGACACCGCTTCGCCCGAGAGCCCTCGGTCGCGCCAGAAGGGACGGTCGTAGGCGACGAACGCCTTGCTGAGCGCACCCAGTCGCCAGCTGCGGGCGAGACCGTAGTGGCGCTCCGGCAGCGCGGGCGAGAACTCGATGGTCGAACGGTCCGTCGGCGACGCGGTCACGATGACGAACCGGGCGTCGATCGTGTGCTCGCCCGTCCCGACCGTGACGCGATCGCCGACGGTGGTGATGGTCTTCACCGGCGCGTCGACGATCACGCGGGACCCCAGCGTGTCGGCGAGCCCGCCGACGAGCGCGTGGGTGGTGCCCAGCACCCGGTCCTGCTGATCGCCGCCCTCGACCTTGAGCATGAACTCCACGCCGCCGAGGTTCTTGATGTAGCGCAGCGCGTTGAACAGCGACACGTCACCGACGGGCGCGCCCCAGTGCACCAGGCAGAACATGGTCATGAACTTCCGGGTGCCCGCCAAGGCGTGCTTCGAGGTCAGCCACTCGCCGAGCGACATCGAATCGAGCCGCGCGGCGTCGGGGTGCTCCCACGGGGACGACACCGGGAGGCCGTCGACGATCTTCTGCAGCGCGCCCATGATCCGTGTGATGTCGAGCATCACCCAGGGCGCCAGGGCGGTGATGCCCTCGACCTTGCGCCTGCCCCCCGAAGGAGATCACACCCCTCCCCTGGTGGAACTGGGGCACGAACTCGCAGCCGAGCCGGCTCGCCAGGTCGCGCACCGCCGCGTGGTGCGGCGCCACCCAGGTCGCTCCGGCGTCGACGGGCACGCCCGCGATCTCGGTCCTGCGGATCCGACCACCGACGCGATCCCGGCCTTCCACGACGACGACGTCATACCCCGCTCGGGCGAGCCGGTCCGCTGCCGTCAGTCCGGCGAGCCCGGCGCCGACGACGACGACATCGGCGGGTCGATTACCGGCACTGTTCATGGTCGCGCTCCGTCTGTCCGGGGGTCTCTCGGCCATCGCACCGGAGCACGTGTGCCTCCGACGCGAACGCCGCGACGACACGTGCCTCCCCCTCGGTCGACGACGGGAGAGCGTCACACCCACCAGCTTACAGACCAAACGGTCGGCTAAGAAGTGCGCTTGGTCGCATATGTGCGCGTGTGGGCTCGGCGGCCCGCGACACCCCGGGGCCGGGACGGTGCGCTCAGCCCGGCAACTGCTCCCCGCTGGCCAGCGCCAGGAGGAGCTCGCGCGCGCCGCTCGTGGCCTCGGCGTCCCCATAGGTGATGGCGGCCGCCACTCCTTCCGCGGCGCGACGGACCACCAGGATGCGGGCGTCGTCCACACCGTCGAGGGCGAACTGCTCGGACCACCACCGCTCGTCCGCACGAACGAGGTCCACCACGCCGGGCACGGTGTAGATGCCCGCCCAGGCAGGCGCCGAGGTGAAGTACTGGGTGACGGCGTCGGAGCCGGAGCAGAGCGCCCGGACGTAGGCCCTCAGCATCTTGCCCGGCGTGTTCTCCGACAGGTCGAGATGGGCGACCACGGCCGCGCGGAACCTGCGGTTGGCGTCCTCCACGAGCGCCGTCAGCAGGGCGTCGCGATTGGGGAAGTGGTGCAGCAGGCCGCTCTTGGAGACCCCCGCGCGCTGGGCGATGAAGGACAGCGAGACACCGGTCCCGCGCTCGGTCATCGCCGCCGCGGCAGCGCCGAGCACCGCGGCGCGAGTGCGTTCGGTGTTGCGCGTCGCGCGGGACTCGCCCGTCGAGTTCGAGGTCATGCTCGGAGGCTACTACCGTGCGAGTGGTCGACTGTAGAGACCGTTCGGTCTGGCTAATCGTCCCTGACCGCGAGTGCCGCGCGCCGTCGGCGAGGACGGGCGCGCGGCACTGCGTCACCGTCGGCCCGGTGTCGTCACGCGCGGGTCCACTTCTGGTTGTCCTGGCCGTTGCAGGTCCACAGGATCAACCGCGTGCCGTTGGCGGTGGCCGCTCCGTCGGCGTCCAGGCACAGCCCGGCGCGCACGTTGCGGATCGAGCCGTCCGAGCCCGACGCCCACTTCTGGTTGTCCTGGCCGTTGCACGACCAGATCACCACCCTGGTGCCGTTGGTCGTGCCTTGCTCGTAGGCGTCCAGGCACCGGTCGCCGAACACCCGGAACTCGCCGCTCGGGTTGGTCGTCCACTGCTGGTTGGCGCCGGCGCCGCAATCCCACAGCAACACGGTCGTGCCCAGGGCCGTGGAGGCGTTGTCGACGTCCACGCACCGGTTGGACCCGACACCGCGCAGCCGTGACGTGACGTCGCCGGACGAACCGCCGGACGAGAACTGCCACCAGTCCACGTTGAACAGGAAGCCGCTCCCACCGGTGTAGCGCAGGTACACGTCCTGGTTGCCGGAGGCGCCGCTGACGGGGCAGGTCACCGATCGCCACGCCTGCCAGCCGCCGGTGTTGGGGACGGTGCAGCGGCCCACGACCGTGCCGGCGGCACTGCCCAGGCGGACCTCGATCGTGCCGCCGGAGGTGGCGGAGGCGACGCGGGCGGTGAAGGACGAGGCACCCGCGCCGAAGGCGACGTTGCGGACCTTGGTGTAGTCGCCGTTGTGGAGGGAGCCGATGTTCATGCCGCCCTCGGCGGAGGGTTCGGTTTCGATGCCCGAACCCCAGGCGATGGTCTCGGCCTCCTGGCGGACGTAGGGGTTGAGCACGTCCACCGGCGGCGGGCCGGCGGTGGTCATGGTCATCTGGGGAATGGTGCCGTCACCGTTGTAGGTGAACTTCTCGATCGCCACCGATCGGGCGTAGCCGCCCCCGCCGGGCAGGGCGCCGTTGTGGTAGAAGAAGTACGAACCGCCCTTGTAGTCGACGATGCCCGGGTGGTTGGTGAAGCTGGAGCCCTGGGTCGGCATGACCGTGCCGCGGTAGGTCCACGGCCCGGTGGGGCTCGGGGCGGTGGAGTAGGCGATGAACTCCGAGCAGCACTTGGCGGCGAAGATCATGTAGTAGAGGTTGTCGCGCTTGTAGACCCAGGGCGCTTCCTCGTACAACGTGGGTCTGGTCGCGTGACCGGTACGGGTGCCGAACCCGGCGGTGGTCAGCGGGATCTTCGTCGCGCTGCCGGAGAACGAGATCATGTCGGCGTTGAGCCGCACGTACCACAGGTTCGGGTTGCCCCAGTACAGGTACGCCTGGCCGTTGTCGTCGATGAACGCGTGCGGGTCGATCTCGCCGTTCTCCACCAGCGGGCGGCCGATGGCGTCGCGGAACGGGCCGGTGGGGCTGTCCGAGACGCCCACGCCGATGGCCATCCCGCCACCGCGGCGGCGGACCGGGACGTACCAGTAGAACTTGCCGTTGCGGGCGATCGTGTGCCCCGCCCAGGCGTTGGCGTCCGCCCACGCGAACGTGCCGAGGTTCATCGGCACGCCGTGATCGGTCCAGTTCACCATGTCGGCGGAGGAGAACACCCGCCACTCGCGCATGGTGAACGTGGTGGAGCCGTCCTCGTCACGTCCGGTGTAGACGTACACCCGTCCGTTGTGGACCATCGGTGCCGGGTCGGCGGTGTAGATGTGCTGGACGATGGGGTTGTCGGCCCTGGCCGTGGCCGGGAACAGCGCCAGGGCCGACATGACACCCACGGCCCAGGCGAGCAGGCGCCTTCGACGTTGCACGGTTGTCTCCTTCGATGGGGGGTGCCGGTGCGTGCAGGCGGCATCGCGGGGCCGCCTGCACGCACCGGTGATGTTGTGCGGGCCGTGGAGTCGACCTTCGGCTCGTCACCGCGTCACGTGCGGGCCCACCGCTGGTTGGCCTGCCCGTTGCAGGTCCACAGCCGCGCGGGCGCGCCGTTGGCGGTCGAACCGCCGGCGACTTCCAGGCACAACCCCGACTGCACGCCGGTGATCGAGCCGTCGGCGTTGAGCCGCCACTTCTGGTTGGTGCCGCCGTGGCACGTCCAGATGATCACCAGGGTGCCCGCGGTCGTGCCGGCGTTCTCGGCGTCGAGGCAACGCCGGGAGGTGGCGCTGTAGACGGACAGCTCCTGCGTCGTGGTGGACGTCCACTGCTGGTTGGGCCCGTTCCAGCAGTCCCACACCTGGAGCCGGGTGCCGGTGGTGGTGGACTGGTTCGGCACGTCCAGGCACTTCCCGGCGCTCACCGAGCGCAGCGGACCGGTGGCGCCGCCACCGCCGCCACCGTCGAGGCCGAGGAACGAGATGGCGTAGGCGAGCATCCCCGCCTGCGGCAGGGTGTGCCCGGTGCCCGTGATGCTGATGCCCTCCACCGTGGCCGTGGTGCCGGTGTCGCCGTAGCGGGTCCGCGTCCAGCTCGACTGCGGGCGGTCGGTGAAGGAGGGTGTCTGGCTCAAGCCGCGGAGGTTGGTCCACTGCTTGATCTCTTCGCCGAAGTTGCGGTAGGCCAGGGTGGTGTCCTGGTCACCGTGCCACAGCTGCATCCGGGGGTAGGAGCCGGTGTAGCCGGGGTACATGGACCGGGCCAGGTCGCCCCACTCCTGCGCGGTCTTGACGATGTTCCCGCTGGAGCACTGGCTGTTCCACAGCGAGCCGTTGGTGGTGGCGAAGCACCCCGCCGGCACCCCGGAGAAGGCCGAGGCCGCGGCGAAGACGTCCGGGTACTGGGCCGCCAGCACGTTGGTCATCATGGCCCCGGACGAGAACCCGCTGACGACGATGCGGGCCGGGTCGACGTTGTAGCGCTGGCGGGTCCAGTCGACCATGGACATGATGCCCGTGGAGTCGCTGCCGCCGTTGCGGGTCAGCCCGGCGCGGGTGGACACGTCGAAGCAGCGACCCTCGCGGGTCGCCTCGGGCACCACGACGACGTAGCCGTACCGGTCGGCTGCGGTGGCGAAGTCACGCCCGTTGCCGTTGAAGATCGCGCCGGCCGACCCGCCGCAGTAGTGCACGAGGACCAGCAGGGCGGGACGGGGTGCGACGTTGTCGGGCACGTAGACGTACATGCCCAGGTTGGTCGGGTTGGCGCCGAAGTCGGTGACGCGGGTCAGCGTGGCGGCCGAAGCCGGCCCCGCCGACACCAGCGCGACGCCGAAGACGAGCGACAGCAGCGACGCCATCGTCAACAGGGTGGTGAGCATTCGTCTCATGTGTTCCTCCTGAATGGACTGTCGCCGTTCCCGTAGCCGTGCGCGCAGCGGCACGGTCGGGCCGTTGGTGGACGGCCCGACCGGATGACCCACTACGCGGCCTGCCGCCGCCACTGCTGGTTGGCGCTGCTGCTGTTGCAGGTCCACTGGACGAGTTGGGCGCCGTCGGTGGTGGCGGCCTCGGACACGTCCAGGCACTTGCCGCTGTGCTGCGCGATCAGCCGCACGTGGTCGCTGCCGGCGTCCTCGAAGCGCCAGCGCTGGTTGGTCTGGCCGTTGCACGTCCACTGCACGACCCGTGCCCCGTCCGCGGTGACCGAACCACCGCCGTAGACGTCGAGGCACTTGCCGCTGCCGACGTTGACCACCTCGCTGTAGCCGCCGCCGACGTCGCGGACACGCCAGCGCTGGTTGGTCTGGCCGTTGGGCGCCCACTGGACGACGTTGCCCCCGTCTGCGGTCGAGGCGTTGTAGACGTCGGCCACCTTGCCGCTGTGCCGCGCGGTGAAGGTCTCGGCGGTGGGCACGGGCACGGTGGAGCGCGGGGTGAGCCGGTAGAGACCGGAGCCGTGGGCGGGCAGCGAGCGGGACAGCGTGCCGCTCACGGTGCCCAGGCTCGCGCCCGTCCACAGGTCCACCACCGAGGCGGAACCCATGCCCAGTTCGGCGAGCGAGGCCGACACGGTCGAGGTGCCGGTGCCGCGGTTGAACAGGGCGAGGTACTTGTCATCGCTGCCGGGCACGTCGGCGGTCCACGCGGTGTGCGTGCCGGAGAACAGCTGACGGTTGTTGAGGCTGTGCTGGTCGACGGCCAGCACGGCGGTGTTGGTCATCAGCGCCAGCTCGGAGGCCCGGTTCTGGGTCAGGTCCCCGCCCCACATCAGCGGCGAGCGGGTGATCGACCACAGGGTCATCAGGGTCCGCTGCTCGTCGGCGGTGAGGTTCGAGTAGCGCGGTGAGCCCACGGGTCCCTGCTGCGACAGGCGCCCGATCGGGATCATGTCCGGGTCGGGCCACGCGCCGGGCCGGCGGTGCGGCGTCCACGCGTGCAGCCGCTCGAACAGGGCGTCCAGCGCTGACCAGTTGTCCCACAGGTCGTTGACGATCCGCCACATGTTGGCGTTGGCCGAGACGTGCGCACCGTTGCCGGTGGAGGTCGGGCCGGGCGAGAGGCTGAGCACCATGGGCCGCCCGCTGCGCTGGATGGCCGTCTTGTAGCCCTCGATCTCGGCTTGGCGGTAGGTGGGCGCGGCGATGTCGTCGACCTTGACGTAGTCCACGCCCCACGAGGCCAGCAGCTTGAACTGGGCGTCGAGGTAGGACTGGGCGCAAGGGTTGGTCATGTTTAGGCCCCAGTTGAGGTTCAACCAGGCCGCGGTGGTGTTGTTGTTGATCTGGTTCGCGCGGCAGCTCGTGCCCGGCACGGGGAGGTTGTCGGCGACCACCTGGCGCGGGATGCCGCGCATCAGGTGCACGCCGAACTTCAGGCCCTGGGCGTGGATGTAGTCGGCCAGCGGCTTGAACCCGTTGGAACCCGCGGCGGAGGGGAAGCGGGTGGTGTCGGGCAGCAGCAGGCCGCCCGCGTCGGTGCGCAGCCGGGGCTGGAAGTTCGCGTCCTGGTTCGGGCTGCCGGTCCCCCGGCCGGGGTAGTACCAGGCCCAGTCGATGACGATGTACTGCCAGCCGTGCTGCTTGAGGTTGTCGCGCATGTAGTCGGCGTTGGCCTTGACCTGGGCCTCGGTCACGTTCCAGTTGAACGAGTCGTAGCTGTTCCAGCCCAGTGGCGGCGTCGTGGCCACTCCGTTGTCCCACGCCGACGCCGACTCCTCCGATCCCGGGGTCAAGGTCGTGACGGACAACGCGGCGGCGGCCAGCAGCACGCCCACCCGCCGCAGGGATGATCTCCGGATCCCACCCACGGTGCCTCCTGCTCGTCGTTGAGAAGGCGCTCCCACCGATCACGAGAAGTGCTCGATGAGCACGCTAACAGTTTGCAACTGGCTCGGCGATCTGCGTCTGCGAGTCTCTTGGCACCAATGGAGACTGTCAAGGATTCCCGCTTGGTTAGCGCTCACAATCGAGCTGAGCGAGCTGCTGGAGACCGCCTCCCCCCACCGTGCCCCGCAACCGGGACCTGGCGGCTTCGTCGACTTCGGACGGAACTCCGGCAACACGACGGCGAGAGGTTCCGCGGCAGCGTTGCCACGGCAGCGCCGCGGCAGCTGGAAGCACCGATCAGATCGACCGTGCCCCTGATGCGTCGGAGGTGCACCCGCTCATGTTCGCGTTCACATCATGACTCTCGAATCGATTCGAAGCCAATGACCCAATCGGGGTAAGCCAGCGGTTTACCCAGTTGGCGGCCCTTTTGAGACGGCAAGTTGCCTTCGCCTACATCCCGAGTACGTAGTGAGCGCTCACATGACAGGGCCCGGCACCGTTGACCCGCACACCTCGCGCGGCTACATTGGCCCGAAACTTCAGGTTGTAGCACCGAAAGTCATGACGACCGGTCACATCGGCGCACGGGAGTCCTCCCGTGGTCGGCAATGTCCTCAATGGACTTCGATCGACACCGAACACCCGTCAGGCCGACGCCACCAGGGAGGAAGTTGTGCGCACGCAGAACCACATCGCTCCCCGGCACGGCGACCACGACCTGACTCCCAGCTCCTCAGCCGCACACCACGTGGTCGTACGGCCACCCGGTCCCCGCCGGCACGGTAGCCGCCTTGACCGCGGTGTTCGCACCGGCCTCGGCGGCCGCCTGCCGAGGTGGCGATCCGGCTCGATCATTGACAGACGGGCACCCGATCGGGAAACTCCTGTGACACGTCAGCGCGCGTGCTGGAACCACCCAGCCCCGCGAACCGCAGGGAGACGCCGGCGGGTTACCACCTCGAATGCCGACGTGCCGTCGTCTACCACCTGTTGTTAACGCTAACACACTGCTTCACCACACCGAAGTCGACGCCGACACCGCCGGTCGGTCGCTCGTCGAAGTGTCGAACTTGCGCCTGTCACAGCGGAGAGGCCCGAGATGTCCACAGCTTCGTCGCACTTGCGAGAACCGGTCGCGGGGTCGCGTCGGTGCTGCGCGCCGCATGGTCGGCGTGAGAGCCATGCAGCTGGCCACGGCAGCGAATCCCCTGCTCTTCGCCCTTCCGCAGTGTGGATCTCGACGACCACCTAGCTGACACCGCCGCCCGCGGCCGCTTCCCGGGCATCCGATCGCGGATCACCCGTGACGTGTTCGCGCGCCCGTCGTGACGATCCGGTCCGGACAGCCCTCGCACGTTCTGATCCCTCCTGCACCCCCTGGCGCCCCATTGCCAATCCATGGAACGATCCATCAACGACGAAGGAACGCCATGACCCGAGCACTCCCGTCCCCCCGCCGCGGGCGGTTCGCCGCGCTGTTGGCAGCCGCCGCCCTGGTGGTCGCGGGCGCGGCCGCCGTGACGACCACCGCTGCCGCTCCGGCCCAGGCCCTGGAGAACGGCGTGGCCCGCACGCCGCCGATGGGCTGGAACACGTGGAACACGTTCGGCTGCGACATCAACGAGCAGCTGATCAGGCAGACCGCCGACGCCATGGTCGCCAACGGGATGGCCGCACGGGGCTACCAGTACGTGGTCGTGGACGACTGCTGGTTCGACCCCAACCGCGACGCCCAGGGCAACCTCCGCGCGCACCCCACCCGCTTCCCCAGCGGGATGAAGGCGCTCGGGGACTACCTGCACGGCAAGGGCCTGAAGTTCGGCCTCTACCAGGTGCCGGCGGCCGAGACGTGCGCGCAGTACTTCAACGCCTTCCCCGGTGCCACCGGGAGCAAGGGCCACGAGGTGCAGGACGCGCGCCAGTTCGCCGCGTGGGGCGTGGACTTCCTCAAGTACGACTGGTGCTCGCCGCAGGGCACGATCGACGATCAGGTGAGGGACTTCGCGAAGATGCGGGACGCCCTGGCCGCCACCGGCCGGCCGATCGTCTACAGCATCAACCCCAACAGCATCCACGCCAAGACCGGCCCGCTGCGCAACTGGGGCGACGTCGCGAACATGTGGCGCACCACCGAGGACATCACCAACCGGTGGGACACCGGCAGCGACGGCAACTCGTTCATGGGCGTCAAGAACATCATCGACTGGACCGTCCCGCTGGCCTCCTACGCCCGGCCCGGTGGCTTCAACGACCCCGACATGATGGAGGTCGGCAACGGCGGCATGACCGAGACCGAGCAGCGCAGCCACTTCGCCATGTGGGCGATCATGGCCTCACCGCTGATCGCCGGCAACGACGTCCGCAACGCGTCCGCGGCCACGCTGAGCATCCTCAACAACAGCGACCTGATCGCGGTCAACCAGGACTCCCTCGGCCTGCAGGGCGTCCAGGTGTCGTTCGACGGCACCCGGCGCGTGCTCGCCAAGCGGTTGGCCAACGGCGACGTGGCGGTGGCCATGCTGAACCAGGGCAGCACCACCACGACCATCTCGACGACCGCGAGCACCATCGGCAAGACCGGGAGCTCCTTCACCCTGCGCGACCTCTGGACGGGCGCGACCTCCACGACCACGGGTGCGATCTCGGCGAGCGTCCCCGCCCACGGCACGGCCGTGTTCCGGGTGAGCGGCGGCGGCACCACCACGCCACCCACGACCTTCGCGCTGCGCAGCGCGTCGGCCAACCGATGTGTCGACGCCCCCGAGAGCTCCACCGCCAACGGCACCCAACCGGTGATCTGGGACTGCCACGGCGCGGCCAACCAGCAGTTCACGCGCACCGGTAACACCCTCCAACTGCTGGGCAAGTGCCTGGAAACGCCGACCAACGCCACCGCCGGCACGCGAACCCAGCTGTGGGACTGCAACGGTGGCACGAACCAGCAATGGAACCTGAACAGCAACGGCACGATCAGCAACGTGCGAAACGGGCTGTGCCTCGACGTGGACAACAACGGCACCGCGAACAACACACCGGTGATCGTGTGGACCTGCCACGACGGCGCCAACCAGCGCTGGACCCGAGCCTGACCGCGGCAGTGGGCACCGGTCCACGACCAACCGTGCTCGACGGGCCGTCCCGGTGGCCAGACTGAGCACGACCCCATATCACGCGCTCACGTGAGGACCCCGAGCACTCCGGCCGTCGCCTCGCGCGCATTGGTCCGAGTGCTCGGGGTCCTGTCATCGGCATTGAACCGTGAGCGGGCCGCCTCGCAACGCCCATCCGTGCCCGGCGACCAAGCGCTCGCACACCTGCCGCTGCCACAACCGCGAGGAGCACCGGTCCTGGTACTCCGAGTCGGTGAACCGGGTGGATGTGGGGTCCACCCGGAGGTCCGCGACAGGGTCGGTGTTATCGCAACCCGTCCACGATCGCGGCGCCGGTGACTTCGTCGGTCAAATACGGGACAACCGAATGCGCTTTCGCGCCATTGTGCACCAGCGCGTTACGGACCCGCGCCCCGAACCGCAGACGGAGGTCCTTGACCAGCGCCACCACGTCCTTCTGGTCGGCCACGTTCGTCCACACCAGGTCCTCGCCACCGGGCCACACACCCGTTCCGCCGGCGGGAGCCGGGTCGAGGCGGTCGAACACGAGGTTGGCGATGCCCAGTGGCGAGCCCAGCGTGACCAGGGCCCGCACCCCGTGGCCCGGCGTCGCGCAGAGCGCTTCGTAGGCCACCACCGATCCCAACGAGTGCGCCACCACGACCCGGGTCTCATCGTCGAGGGCGGCGAGCACCCGTGCCCGCACGGCGGCCCGCACCTCGGGTTCGGTGAGGTAGCGGGCTACTTGCTTGAGGTCGAACACCACTGCTCGCAACGCCACGTCGGCGAAGAACCGACTGTTCGACAACTGCGTCAACGCCCGCTGCACCCATCCGGGTGTGGTTGCCAGCGTGTCCCCGTCTGGACGAGCGACGCGCTCGTCCACGTCGGCGGCTTCGGCCCACCACGCCGCGAGCAACTCCTGCTCCAGGCCCGACTCCACGTCGCCGGGCCCCAGCATCGGGTCACCCACGCCCAGGAACGACCCTGCGGGCCGGAACACATCCCCGTAGAACGCCATCGCCAACGTGGGCATCACACCGTCGCTGCGAACCGCCGATCCACCACTCACGGTGGCGGCGCAACGGGTGATCCCGTCCAGCAGAGCCGGTTCCCAGGACGCCAACAGCGACCGTTCGCCTGAACTTTGTTGCCCGATACCGTGAACACACACCACTGACGCCACACAGCACTCCAAACCAACCTCGAGCGAGTACCTGATCACCATGGCATCGCGCCGGCCTGTTCCCCCTTGCGCCACGCCGTTGCCAGTACTCGATTTCCGAACGGCGAACTCCCGGACACGAAATATGACGACGACTCGGTTCACGTTCCTGGCCGGCCGCGGCCGAAGCACCAGTGCCCGGCGCAGTGGGCACGGACATTGGTAGGCTGAAGCCGCTGCGCATCGTGACCCTGGATTCGCCGAGCCGCTCTCGCATTCGTGCACGGCGAGGCACCGAACTGGTAGAGGTGGTTGGTGCCTTGCGAGGGCAAGTAACCGCCTTGGGCAACGACTCGTCACCGAAGTCGGCGGACCGGTGCGCGATCTTTCGGTGCCCGACGTCGTGATCGCCTGCACATCCGCGTTCCGCGCACCCCGCGCCTCGGTCGAGCGTGGTGCGCCGTGAACCTGCGGGATCCGAGGCCCGCCGAGGGCAGGCGCTTGCTGGTGGCGACAGCGGTGACCCGGCACCGGCACCACCACCTGTGGGACCGGCCCACCTTGACCGCGGCCCGTCGAGACGTCATAGACCTGTTCACCACGCGCCTCGGGTACCGGCACCTGCCGGATCTCGGTGTCGACCCGACCCGGGACGAGCTCGCGGCGGGGTTGCGGGACATGTGCTCCCCGAGGGCGCCCGATCCGCTCGACGAGCGGGACATGCTGGCCGTCTACATCACATGTCACGGGCATGTGCTGGAGGAGACCGGCGAGCACGTCCTGATCACGTCCGACACCCATCCGGACGATCTCGGCGACGCGTTGTCCACCTCGGACCTCACGGCGAAGCTCCTCCGCGGCACACGGGTGCGGCGGCTGCTGCTCATGCTGGACACCTGCCATTCCGGTCGAGGCGGCAACGAGATCGCCGCCCGGGCGCTGAGCCTGCTGACCGACACGTGGGGACGGGAGCCCGGAGCGGGAATGGTGGTTGTCGCCTCTTCTCAGCCCAATGAGGAAGCCGTGGTCGGGATGTTCCCGAGGCTGCTGCGCGACGCCGTCGACGCGGCGGCTGTGGCGGGCCACGGCCCCACGACCCTGGACCCCCAGGTCCTCGTCGAGCAGATGAACAAGAACGTGAACCGACCGGGGCACCAGCGGATCGGGATCGCGAAGGTCGGGATGACCGGTGCGGAACCGCCGTTCCTCCTCAATCCGCGGCACGACAACGGACTCGACGGCGTCGACTTGGCATCCCAGAAAGCGGCCGAGTGGCGTGCCACGGCCGACAAACAGGAGATCGCCTTCCGGAATGACGTGCTGCGGCGTGCTATGGGCAGCCATGATGCGCCTGAAGGGGGGTGGTGGTTCACCGGGCGTCGTGATGCTCTCCGCGACCTGTCCGACTGGCTGAACCGCCCCGACGCGTCCGAACCGCTGCGGGTGGTCACGGGCGCGCCCGGATCAGGCAAGTCCGCTGTCCTCGGCATTCTGGCCGCGCTCTCCGACCCCGACCGACGGCCCTCGGTCCCGGTGGAGAAGCTGGATCTTCCGGACGAGTTGCTGCCCTCTCGCGGAGCGGTCGACGTGCGGCTCACGGCCCGCGGCCTGACGACCGGGCAGGTCCTGCACGCGGTGGCGTCGGCCGCCCGCGTGGACGCCTCGACAGCAGAGGAGCTGCTGAGGGCTCTGGCAGGGCGGACGTTGCCGTTCACCGTCTTGCTGGACGGCCTGGACGAGGCCGCCGCACCCCTGGACCTCGCGGGTGGGCTGCTGGCTTCGCTCGTCGAGTCCGCCCAGGGCCGGATCCGCTTCCTGGTGGGAACCCGCCCGCACCTCCTGCCCGTTCTGGTCACCGACTTGAGCCGTGCCGACGAGCGACTGGTGACAGACCTCGACGCACCCCGGTACGCCGACCGACCCGCGCTCACCGCGTACGCCATCCGGAACCTGCTCGGCGCCACCGTCGACAGCGCCTACGGGGAGCTGCCACGCCGCCGCCTCGTCGAGGTGGCGGAGGCCGTCGCCGAGGCGGCCGGGACATCGTTCCTGGTCGCCCGGATCACCGCGACGACCCTCTCCGCCGAGCCCCCGGTCACCGACCCCGGCGACCGCGTCTGGCGGGCATCCCTGCCCAGCGTCCCCGGTGACGCCATGCGCCGCGACTTGGAAGCCCGCCTCGGCGATGACGTCGTCCGCGCCCGCGACCTCCTCATCCCCCTGGCCCATGCCGAAGGCCAAGGCTTGCAGTGGGAGGACGTCTGGGCTCCGCTGGCCACCCGCATCTCCGGGCGCGGCTACACCGACGAGGACATCGTGTGGCTACGTCGGAACGCGGGCTCCTACATCGTGGAGAACACCGATCACGGCCGCTCCGCCTACCGGCTCTACCACCAAGCCCTCGCCGAGCACCTCCGCGAGGACACCGACGCGCACCGCGTTCACGATGCCTTCACCACCGTCCTGCGCGAGCGCGTCCCCCTCAGCCCGGAAGCCAGGATGGACTGGGCACGTGCCAGTCCTTACGCCCGCGCGCACCTGGCGACCCACGCAGCAGCGGCCGGGCGGATGGACGAACTCGTCCTCGACGCCGAGTACCTCGTGCACGCCGACCCGGACACGCTCCTGCCGGTGCTCCACCACGCGATCACCCCGACCGCGACCACTGTCCGCGCCGTCTACCGAACGACGCCGCACCGTTCCCTCACCCCGGCACAACGCCGACTCGTGCTGTCGATCGACGCGCTCCGGTTCGGCGACAGCACCCTGTCCCGGACGTTCGGACGTGCCCACCCCTGGCGCCCGCGATGGGCGACCGGACACCAGACCAGCACCCACTTGCGGGCCACCCTCACCGGGCACACCGGTTCGGTCCGGGCCGTGGCCTGCTTCGACATGGACGGTCGCAGCCACGCCGTCACCGCCGGCAACGACCGGACGATCCGGGTGTGGGACCTCGCCGACGGCGTGTTGCGCTCGGTCGCGCCCCACCCGACCAGACCTGTTCACGCGATCGCCTGCATCGCGGTCGACGGCCGACCCCATGCGGTCGTCGGCGGCAACGACAAGGACATCGCCGTCTGGGACCTGGCCGACAACGCCCTTCGCGTGACCCTCACCAGCTACCGCAAGCCGGTCCTCGCTGTGGCGTGCACCACCATCGACGGACTCCCGCACGCGCTCACCGCCACCGGCGGCATGCACATCCAGATCTGGAACCTCACCGACGGATCCCTTCGCGCGACCATCAACGACCCGGCGCTCCTCGCCCGCTCGCTCGCGGTCCTCACGCTGGACGGCCGGCCGCACGTCGTCACGACCGGGCGCGGGAACAGCGTCCAACTCTGGCGCCTCACCGACGGCGAACTGGTCAGCTACGCCGAAGTCGGTGGCCCGTCCCCTGTGCGGACCGTCACCTCCACCGTCGTTGCCGGCCGCCCGCACGTCGTCCTCTGCACCGCCGACCACACCGTTCACTCGTGGGACCTCACTTCCACCGATGTCGAGCGCGAGTCCGGTGTCCAGTCCTCATCCTTGGTGAAGTCGGCGTCCAGCCTCGTGATCAACCAGCAGCCCCACCTCATCACCAGCGGCTCCGACCACACCGTCAGCGTCTGGAACTCCCGGACTTCTCTCAGTCACCTCCGGGCCACCCTGACCGGTCACACCGGAACCGTCCGCGCGGTCGACTGCACCACGATCGATGGTCACCCGCACGTTGTGACCGCGGGAGACGACGCCACCGCACGGCTCTGGAACCTGCCCCTCCCCGGCACCCCGTCCAGCTCGAGGAGTCCGGCCACAGCGAGGTCGGACGTGACAGCTTCCGCCCCGGTATCCGTCGACGGGCAGGACATGCTGGTGGTCTGCCGCCGGGACGGGACGTTCGAACTGCGGCACCTCGCCGACGGCACCACCCGACCCTGGCCATCCGGTCACACCGGTCCTGCCGGTCAGGTCCGCGCACTCGCGGTCACCTCCGTCAACGGGCAACCGCACGCAATCGTGACCAGCGGTGATGCGAAAGCCACCGCGTGGGACCTCACGAACGGCAGGTGGCGCCTCACCCTTTCCGGACAGGCCGCTCCCCTGCGGGCACTCGCCTGCACCACCCTCGATGGTCACCCGCACGTTCTCACCGGCGGCGACGACAAGAAGATCCGCGTGTGGGACCTGACCAACCGGATGTGCCGAGCGGTGCTCGCCGGTCACACAAAACCAGTGCGTGCCATCGCCTGCACGACGATCGACGGCCGACCGCATGCCGTCACCGGCTCCGACGACCGCACTGTGCGCGTCTGGGACTTGCACGGCGACTCCCAGGGAAAAGTGCTCGGCCAACTACCAGGACCGGTTCGAGCCGTGTCGTGCACGCTCGTTCACGGCCGGCCGCACGTCCTCGCGGCCGGTGCCGACCGGACCATCCATGTGTGGAACCTCGCCGACCAGACCCTGTGGGCGACGCTTGCCGGTCACACCAAAGCCGTACGCGCCATCGCCTGCACCGTCATCGACGGCACACCTCACGCCATTTCGGCCGGTAACGACAACGCCGTCCGGGTGTGGAACCTCCACAACCACACCGGCGAAGTCCTCCTCCACCAGAACGGCCTCCGCGACGTTCAGGTCGGTCCCGCCGGCGAAGTCGTCATCAGCACGGGATGGGACCTGGTCGTGCTCGACGCAGCCCTCCGCGAGTCAGGTGGCTGACGCCCGACTCGTGGACGACCTGGTGGGGTGGCCGCGGGTGATGACGAACCTGCGTGGCGCGTCGGCGGCAGCTATCGGGGGGATCGTGCTGGAATTCGGACTGCCCGGCCCAGTGGACGTGCGCGACGACGGTGCGCCCACGGCCAGGTGTCGACGTTGTCGACCACAGTGGACTACGGCGTCGGTCGCGACACGGTCAGCAGGTGCCGGGATGGTCCAGTTCAGCCACTCCTACCAGTCCGCCGTCGCCGACGTAGGCGATGACGCGTTCGTCGGGGTGGAAGGCGATGCCGTGCACTCGGCCGGCGCAGGGCAAGCGAGCCAGTTCGCGGCCTGTCGCGCTGTCCCAGAGCACCACCATGCGGTCGGCGCCGCCGGTGGCCAGCAGGCTTCCCGAGCGGGACGCGGCCACGCAGAGCACCGGGCCCTGGTGGGCGCGCCACCGCCGCGCTCGGCCCCAGGTCGGTCGCAGCGCCAGGGTTCCGTCGGCGCCGCCGGTGACGAGGTCGCCCGAGGCCGTCCACAGGGCTGGGGTCTGCAGGATTCCCCCCACCTCGGCGCCCAGCACCTGGGGGGTCCACGCGGTCTCGGGGTGGTGGAGTGTTGCCGTCCCGCTCGCGTCGACGGTGATCACCGCGTCGTCGGGTCTGACGGTGACGGCACGGATGGACGACGTGCGGTCGTCCCCGACGAACAACGCCACGCCGGTGGCGGGGTCCCAGATGTGGAGCTTGCCGCCTTCACCCGCCGAGAACACCACCGATCCGTCGGAGGCCGCGGCACAGGCCAGGACGGGCTCGCTGTCACCCGGGTAGGACGAGCAGCAGACCCGTCCGTGGAGGTCCCACACCCGGCACGTCCCGTCGGCCCCCGCGGTGACGGCCCGTGCGCCCGGCAACGGTGCGAGAGCCCAGACCTGCGATCCGTGCTCACCCACTTCGACCACCTTCGGCTGCCCCGCCCCGGGCGGCGCGCCGACGTCCTCGATCAGCAGGACGCCGCCCCGCTCACCCGCGGCGACCACCAGGTCGTCCCCCAGCAGGAGGTGGCGGACGGCGTCGTCGGGATGGCGCACGGCGGGACCGATCTCGTCACCGGTCGCCGTGTTCCACTGCCGCGTCGTCCCGTCGGACGACGAGGTGAGCAGCGTCGTGCCGGCACGTGTGAAGGTGACGTCGCCGACCAGGCCGGTGTGGCCGCCGAGGGCCGAGCCGGTCGCCGCCGCCACGCTCCACAGGCACACCGTGCCGTCCCCGCTGACCGACGCCACCTTCTCGCCGTCTGCGGACAGCACAGTGCTCACCGCCGTGGTGGTGTGGGCTTCGAGAACGCCGATCTCGCTGAACGAGCGGAGTTCCCACAGGTGGACGCGACCGTCGTCCGAAGCCGCGGCGAGGAGGGAGCCGTCGGCGGTGACGTCGCAGTGGATGATCGGCGTCGTGGCGGGAGTCATCTCGGTTCCACCACCGCCGGCCAGGTCCCAGACCACGAGCCGCCCGTCCGCACCGCACGTCGCCACCGGCCGCCCGCCTGCGCCGAGGGCGCACCCGTACAGCGGCGCCCCGTGCACGAGTTCGGTCACCCGGCCCCCGTCGGCGAGGTTGCGCACGTAGAGCACACCTCGCCGTCCCCCGTAGACGAGGACCGACCCGTCGGGGCTCAACGCACCGCAGGTCAACGGTTCCGGCGCGAGGAACGGCTCTCCGATCGGTCGCAGCTCCGGCAGTGACCACTCCCTCACCCACTGGTCGGTGCCGAAGGTGAACACCGCGCTGCCGTCCGGTCGGACGGCACAAGCGGTGCACGACGGCGTGTGCGCGGTGACCCGGGCTGTTTCCCGGCCGTCGCGGACCGCCCAGACGTGGAGGGTACCCGCGGGGCCGGCGGTCGTCGCCAGCACGAACTTCCCGTCGGGCGTGGCCGCGCACGACTGCGGGCTCGCGGACATCCCCGTCAGCGTCCGCACCGGCCGGCCGGACGCCGTGTCCCACAACTCCAGGGTCCGGTCCGTGCACGCGGAGACCATCAGGTCGTGGCCGGGCACGAAGGCGCAGGCCGTCAGCCACCGCGGTCCGTGCTCCAGGCGCCGCAGGAGTGCCTCCGACTCACGGGGACGTGTCCGCGGCCGCAGTCTGACCGGACCGGGCGGCGGGTCCTGGCGCCCGGCGTCGACCAGGGCGGCGGTCGTGGGGCTCCACTGGAGCCGGTTGGCGAGCTGCTGCCAGGTGAGTTCCGGGTGACGGGCGAGGTGGTGGGACTCCAGCCGCAGGGCTCGGGCGATGTGCGCGAGCACCTCGCGGGTCGGGTGTGGTCGCCTGCCCCGCGCGCTCACGCCCGCTCCTGCGGCCAGAGCCGCAGCGCCATGTCGAAGTCGTCCTGGAGCGCGTACACGCCGGTGTGGGTGACGACGACGCGCCCCTGCTGGTCGACGTGCTCCTCGATCCCCACCGCCTCCACCTTGCGCTGCAGGAAGTGGAAGTCGGCGAGGGTCGCGCCCAGGTCGTCCCAGCTGCCGCTGTGCGCCTGCTGGTAGGGAAGTTCGAGCAGCTTGCGGGTGTTCGCGGCGGAACGCCCGCCGTCGGTGAGGTCCAGCGGCTGGGCGGCGAAGTACTCGGCGAGCCGGCGGTGCGCGGCGGCGGACTCGTGCTGGGTGAGGTAGCGCGCGGTGACCGCTTCGGCGAGCTGGCGGTGGTAGAAGCCGAGCAGCACCCTGCCTTCGCTCGACCGCTCGTTGAGGTAGGGCTCCAGGTCCGCGTGCAGGCGGGCCCACAGGATCGGGGGCAGCCGCTTGCCGGGCGCGGCGCCGTTCCCGCTCACGTCCAGCGGCGGCGAGTGCGGCATCCTGCGCGCGACCTCTTCGGTCACCTCCGCCGAGGTGGAGAGCAGGTCGAGCAGTTCGGCCTCGCTCAGCCCGTGCCGCGAGGCGGCGAGCAGGCCGAGTGCCTGGCGCACCAACGCGGGTCCGTGCTCGGCCTCCAACCGGTCCAGCAGCTGCTGGACGATGCCCGGTACGTCGGTGGCCAACGTGCCGGGCAGCACGTGCGCGTAGGACGCCCACCGGCGGGCTTCCTCGAAGGCCAGGCGCAGGTGCAGGGGGTTGCCGTGCACCGCGAAGCAACCGAGCACCTCCGCCCTCTGCTGTGCGGTCAGCTCCCGGCGGGCCTCGCCCAGCCACGTCCGGCCGGCGCCGTCCAGCCACCGGGTCAGCAGCTCGTCGCCGTCCTCGGTCGGCAGCGCACCCACCGGCACGGTGACCGCGCCCAGTGCGGCGGCGGCGCTCTCGGCAGCGCTGCCCCGTTGGGCGGACAGCACCACGCTCACCCCGGCCGGCAGGTCGGTCGGCAGCCAGCTCAGGTCGGGCGCGCCCGCCAGCTGGTCCAGCGCGTCCAGCACGAGCACGACGCCGGGATCGGCCGGCACGGCGGCCAGTTCCTCCCGGAAGGCGGCGGCGAGGGCGGCCACCTCCGTCAGCGGCTCGCCGTCCGGGCGGGCGCTCCCGGCCACTCCGGGCACGGTGCGGCGGAGGTCGTCGACCAGGGTGCGGACGTCGGCGGAACGCGGTGTGGCGCCGATGAAGCGGGCGACGACCGGGCGGCTGCCGGCGAGCCGGTGGGCGGCCTCGGACAGCAGCGCGGTCTTGCCGATGCCGGGTTCCCCGACGAGCAGCAGGGGCTTCGCCGGGCCGGACCGGATGTGCTCGGTGATCGTGTCGAGTTCCCGCCGGCGGCCGGTGAAGCCGCTGCGCCGCTCCGCGCCGAACGCCTGGTGGGCCAGTTCTTCCGACAGGTGCGACTCGAGCCGTGCCGCCGCTCGGAACTCGTCGTCGATCGCTGCGGCGAGCACGGCGTAGACCTGCTCGCACCAGGGTTCGACGTGGTCCTTGCGCGGTCGGCCCGCTGACGCGTCCCAGACCGCCCGGTACTCGGTGACCGCGCGACCGCCGAGGCGCAACCGCTCCGCGACCACGTCGTGGAACCGGCGCAGCGACCTGGCCGCCTCCGGGTCCGGCCGCTTGCCCTCCTCGTCGTCGACCAGGTCGCGGTACCTGCCCGCGGACGCGTCGTCGGGCAGGCCGTCCAGGACGCGTCGGAACACGTGCACGGCGCCTGGTGCCCCCGGGTCGTTCTCGGGAATTCCGCGCATCGCTTCCTGTTCGGTCAGCGAAGTGCGGAGGAATTGCTGCACCGAGGCGTCCTCTGAATTCTTCGCGGCTTGGAAAAGCGCCGATCGGAGCATCTCCTTGTCGCGGTCCCACGCTTCGCCGCCCAGTGGTCCGCGTTTGGTTTGCAGCACGAACACCCGGGGCACCGAATTGCGGTCTTCGAGGTACCACCGGTCCACGACGCGTCGTGCCGCGTCATCGGTCAGGCCGCGCCGCAGCTCGCCGAACGTCGCCGCGTCGATGGTCGGCGGGAGCAGGCTCGTGCCGTAGCGGTCGCCCAGGACCAGCAGGAAGTTGGGCCGCGCGGTGGCCCGCCGGCAGCGGTCCACCTCGCTCAGGCAGATCTCCGTGATGCGCCGGTCGGCCGCGGCGTCGTCGGAGACGCCCCACCTCAGGTCGATGGCCTGGAACTCGCCGCCCCGGCTGGCGCACAAAGCGCCGAGCCTCGGGAATACCCGTTCGTGCAACGCCGTTCGTTCATCCTCCAGATCACCGAACGTGGAACTGACGAACACTCGAAAGAGTGATGTTGCCCTGGGCATCGACTTGCTCCGGAAAGGTCATCCCGATGGACCGCTCCCGATGCTAGCGTCGACGGACATGGACGGCACCGCAATCGACGGCCGCACCGGCCCTCGGTTGGCCGACCTCTCGGCGATCGGCGCGACGGTCAACGCGAGCGCCCACGTCCTCGCCCGTGACCCGGGCCAGTTCGCCGCGCAACTCCTGCTGCGGTTGGACGCGGCAGAGGGCTCGCCGGACGGCTTGGGCGTCCTGCTCACCGCGGCTGCCGCGGACGACGGGAGGCCGTGGCTGAAACCGTCGCGCGCGAGCCTGCGCCGCTCCTCGTCGTTGGTGCGCACCCTGTCCACCGGCGACGGCGGTGGGGAGTGCTTGGCGCTCACCCCCGACGGGAGCGGGGTCGTCGCACCCGTGGCCCGCGACACCCTCGGGGTGTGGGACACCCGGACGGGGAAGACGCTCCAGCGGCTGACCGGTCACACGGGCTTGGTCCGCGCGGTCGCGGTCACCGCCGACGGGGCGCGGGCGGTCTCCGCGTCCGAGGACGGCACGCTGCGGGTCTGGGACCTGCGGACCGGGAGCCTGCTGCACACCTGGGCACCGCACTCCCTGTCCCCACTCGCGCTGGCGCTGACACCGAACGGGCGACAGGCGGTGGTGGCCGGTGAACGCCACCCGATCGCCGTGGTGGACGCGGCCACGGGCCGGCGCACGGCGACCCTCGCGGGCCACGACCGGCTCGTCCGCGCCATCGCGGTCACCGGGGACGGGCGACGGGCGGTGTCGGTCGGCTGGGACCACACGGCACGGCTGTGGGACCTGGCCACGGGACGGCAGGTGCGGGCACTGCACCGCGACGACCTGGTCGGTGAGAGCACGGCGTTGTCCCCGGACGGGCGGCACGCCGCCTTCGGGCTGGACGACGGCTCGATCGCCTCGTGGGACCTGGGTTCCGGCGCCGTCACGACGACCCGACCGGGGCACACGTCCTTGATCCGCTGCCTCGCGTTCACCGCCGACGGACGGCTGGTGTCCGCCGGGCGGGACCGGCTCGTGCTGGTGTGGGAGATCGGCTCGGGTGAGGTGTCGATGCGCCTGCGGGGCCACGCAGAGGAAATCGGTGCGCTCTGCCTGGTGCCCGGTAGGCCCCACGTGGTCACCGCCGACCGGCAACTGCGGGTGTGGTCCCTGGACAACGGGGAACTGCTGGCGACGTTGGGGCGCCACGACAACGCGGTCACGTCGATGGCGGTCACCGCCGACGCGCGGCTGGCCGTGTCCACCGACGGCGGAGGGGTGCTGAAGTACTGGGACCTGACGCGCGGGACGTCCGTGCCCGGTCCGGACGCGGGGACCGCGCGGTCCGTCGCCGTGATCGGCGACGACCGCCTCGTCTGCCTCGACGACGAGCACGTCGGCGTGTACGACCTGGCGTCCGGCGCGAGGCTCGCCAGGTTCGGCGACCCGGCGATCACCGGAGGGGTCGTGGCGGTCGCCGCGGGGGTGTCCGCACCGGGGTCACCCGCACCGGCCGGGCCGTCACCGCTGTCGCTCCTCGTCACCTGCGAAGATCACCCGCTGGAGATCCGGAACCTCGACACGGGCGCACTGGCCGGCACCTTGCGCGGCCACACCCGCTACGTCCGCGGCTTGGACGTGTCCGCCGACGGACGCCGACTGGCCTCCGTGTCGTGGGACCGGACCCTTCGGCTGTGGGAGCTCCCGGAGGGCCGTCCCGCGGACGTGGTGCACCTGCCCGACGTGTCCGGGCAGGCGGTCGCCCTCACCGCCGACGGCTCGCTGGCGCTGGTGCCCGACCTGTACGGCAGCGCGCACGTGTGGGACTTCGGCCGCCGCGCGGTGCACCGCAGCCTCCACATCGACGCCGACATCAGCGACCGGGTCAACGCGGTCGCCCTCTCCCCCGACGGGAACGTCGCCGTCACGGGGTCGCAGGACGGCACGGTCCGGGTGTGGGACGTGCCCTCCGGCGAGTGCGGGAACGTGTCGACCGGGCACTCCAACGGAGTGGGTGCGCTGGCGCTGTCCCGCGACTGCACCACGGCGGTGTCCAGCGGCATCGACCGCACCGTGCGCGTCTGGGCCCTCGACCGGCCGAACACGCGGACCACGCCGGACGGGCGCACCGGACCCGTCCACGCCCTCGCCGAGGTGCCGCGCGGCGGGCTCGTGGTGTCGGCGTCCGACGATCACGCGCTGCACGTGTGGGAGCCGCGGTCGGGGCACCGGGTGCGAAGCCTGGTCGGGCACGACGCCGCGGTCTGGGCGGTGGCCGCGTCACCGGACGGGCGCCGGGTGCTGTCGGGTTCCGCCGACCACACCCTGCGATTGTGGGACGCGGGGACCGGCCGGCTGCTCCACACCCTCGAAGGGCACCGGGAGAGGGTCTGCGCGCTGGCGCTCAGCGCCGACGGCACCCGCGCGGTCTCGGGCGCGTACGACGAGGCCGCCATTATCTGGGACCTGCGGGAAGGCCGGCGGCACGTCCTGCGCGGCCACACGAGCCTGGTCACGGCCGTGGCCATCACCCCCGACGGGCGCATCGCGGTCTCGGCCGGGATGGACCGGACCGTGCGGGTGTGGGACGCGGGGACCGGTGAGGCGCTCAGGATTTGGGAGGAGCACCCCGAAGGCATCGCGACCCTGGCCATCGGCCCGGACGGCAGGACGTTGCTCTCCGGGGGCAACGCCGACGAGTGCGTGCGGGTCTGGGACCTCCGGACGCTGTCCTCGCGCCCGAGCGCGGCCGGGCCGTTCAGCGCGGTCGACCAGGTCGTGACCGGTTCGGGCGACATCGCGCTTTGCGTGCTCGACGACACGTGGCGCAGATGGCTGGGCGTGCTGGACCTGCGGACGTGGGAGTGGCGGCAGCACCTGACCGGCCACGCGGACCGGATCGGTGACGTCGCGCTGCGCGGGGACGACCGGTTCGCGGTGTCGGTGTCCCTGGACCACACCGTGCGGCTGTGGGACGTGCGGGAAGGCGCCGAGGTGGCACGCCTGACCGTCGACACGGGCCTGACCGCGGCGGCGATGGCCCGCGACGGGAGCTGGGTCGCCGCCGGGAGCGAGTCCGGCGCCGTCCACTTCGCCACCCCCGTCCTGCCGGGGGTCGACGGCGCTCGTGGTCGACGAGGGGAGCCCGGGTGAACGCGGAGAACTCGGTCTCCGGGGAGACCATCTCGGTGGCGGTGCAGGCCGGCCTGATCGCTGGTGGCGTGCACCTGCACGACCACCCGGCGCCCCGCCACGTCCCGCGCAACCTGCCGCCGACGACGCCACGGTTCACCGGCCGCGTCCGGGAGTCGGAGGAGTTGACCCGACTCGCGCGCACGGAGCAGGGCAGCCGGCTCTGCGTGGTCGACGGCGCACCCGGCATCGGCAAGACCTCCTTCGCGGTCCACTGGGGTGAGGCGGCGCACGAGCTGTACCCGCACGGGCAGGTCTACCTGGACCTGCGCGGTTTCGACCCACGACGCCCGCCGATGACCCCCGAGTCCGCGGTCCGGGTGCTGCTGGACGCGCTGCACGTGCCGCCCTCGACCATGCCCGCCGACCCGGACGGACGGCTCGCCCTGTTCCGCAGCCTGGTGAGCGACCGCAGGTTGCTGTTCGTCTTCGACAACGCGCGGGAGAGCGAGCAGGTGCGCCCGCTGCTGCCGCGGTCCCCCGGCAGCTTCACGGTGGTGACCGCCCGGCACAGGTTGGACGGGCTGCACCTGCACCACGGCGCGGACCGCGTCACCCTGGCGCCGCTCACCGACGCGGAGGCCACCCTCCTGGTCGAGCGTCACCTCGGCAGGCGGGCCGAGGTGGAACGCCAGGCCGTGCGGCAGGTCGTCGCCGCGTGCGCGGGCCACCCGCTGGCGTTGAGCATCGTCGCCGCGCGCTCCGCGGTCGACACCGACGACTCGCTGGCCGCGATCCTGCGGGAGCTGGCGGACCGCAACGCCGCGCTGGACGCACTGACGATGACCGACGCGGCCGACTTCCGCGCGGTGTTCGCCCTGTCCTACCACCACCTCCCCGAGTCGCCGGCGACCGCGTTCCGGACCTTGGCCGTGAACCCAGGCACGAGCGTCAGCGCGCCGGCAGTCGCCGCGATGACCGGCACCGGGCCGGACGACGCCCGCCGTGCGCTCGCCGAGCTCGACCGCCGTCACCTGGTGTCGCGGATCTCGGCCGGGCGTTACGCGTCGCACAACCTCACGCTCGCGTTCGCCCGGGAGCAGGCGCGCGCCGACCCGCCGGAGCGACGGTCCTCGGCCCTGCGGGCGCTGCTCAACCACCATCTCCACGCGGCCAACCGCGCCGACCGGCTGGTCAACGGCCACCGCCGCCCGGTCGACCTCGAACCGTGCGCGCGGCCCGACCTGCTGCCCGACCTCGCCGACCGCGCGACGGCCATGACGTGGTTCGACGCCGAGTACGACGACCTGCTGGCCGCGGCCAGGACGGCGGCGGCCGAGGGAATCCACCCCTACACCTGGCAACTGCCCTGGGTGCTCTCGAACTACGCCTACCTGACCGCGCGGTGGCAGGACTGGGCCGACACCCACGTCGACGCCGTGGCCGCCGCACGGCACCTCGGCGACCGACCAGTCGAGGCGAGGCTGCTCCAGACCCTGGCCCGCGCGCAGAGCGAAACCGGCGCCCACGCCGATTCCCTGCGGCACTACCGGGCGGCGCTGGACATCCTTCAGGAGTTCGGAGACCTGCCCGGGCAGGCGAACGCGCTGAACGGGCTCGGCGGCGTCCTGCTGCGCAGCGGCGCGCACCGGGAAGCCCGGGAGACGGCCGAACACGCGCTCGACCTCTACACGTCCCTCGGTGACGAGGCAGGTCAGGCAAGCACCCACGGGCTCCTCGGCAGGGTGGGCCAGGCCGCCGGACGACGGACCGACGCGGTGCGCCACCACCGGCAGGCGCAACGCTGGTACCTGGAGTGCGGCAACCTGTACGGCTTGGCGCACACGGCCGACTGCCTGGCCGACCTGGAACTCGCGGCAGGTGACGCCCGTTCGGCGGCCGCTCACCTGCGCACGGCCGCCGAGCTGCACTACCGGGTGGGCAACCTGCACTACGCCATCACGGCGTGCCGGAACCTGCGCGCCCTGGTCGACCCCGCAACGGGGACGGATCGCCTGGACCGGGTGATCACCCTGCTGGAGAACCGCTCCCCGCTGACCGTCACCGAGCTGACCGAACTGATCGCCGACGAGCAGGGCCGCGCGTGATGTGATCGACGACGAGCCGGGCCGATCCCGGCGCCGGCTTGCGACGTGGATCCGCGATCGGCTGCGCCTCGTCTGGTGGCGACCGATCTCGCCACTGTCTACAAGAGACTGGTGACAGGTGCGGGAACTGCAGAGGCCCTTGGCCGGCGGCGTTCCCGCGCCGCCGCCGACCAAGGGCCGGGCTCAGCTGAGCGTGACCCAGATGTCGTGCGCGTCAGGCTCCGCCTGGGTGCTCTTGATGAAGGCCGCGGTGTCGTGCCGGCCGTCGCCGTTGGTGTCGCCGACCGCGCACACCTCGTTGCCGGGGCACATGTACTCGGACCACTTCAGCGGCGTACCGAACGCGGCGCCGCTCGACAGTGCGACCCAGACGTCGTTGGTCGTGCCCTTGGTGAAGGCGAGTGCGTCACTCCGGTTGTCACCGTTAACGTCCGCCATCGCGCACACCTCGACACCAGGACACATGTAGTCCGACCACATCGTGGGCGGACCGAACGTCGTGCCGTTCGACAACGCCACCCAGATGTCGTTGCTGGTCCCCTTGATGACGGCGATCGCGTCGTCCCGGTTGTCACCGTTCACGTCGGCGAACTTGCAGAGCTCCGCGCCGGGGCACATGTAGTCCGACCAGCGTGTCGGCACGCCGAACGAGGTGCCGTTGGACAGCGCGACCCAGATGTCGTTGGCGTTCGGTTCGCCCTGGGCGCTCTTGATGACGGCGATGACGTCGTCACGGTTGTCGCCGTTCACGTCGGCGATCGCGCACACCTCGTTGCCGGGACACATGTAGTCCGACCACTTCTGCGGCGCACCGAACGCGGCGCCGTTGGAGAGAGCGACCGCGACGTCGTTGGTCGTGCCCTTGGTGAAGGCGACCGCGTCACTCCGGTTGTCGCCGTTCACATCCGCCATCGCGCACACCTCGGCGCCAGGACACATGTACTCCGACCACATCGTGGGCGGACCGAACGTCGTGCCGTTCGACAACGCCACCCAGATGTCGTTGCTGGTCCCCTTGATCACGGCGATCGCGTCGTCCCGGTTGTCGCCGTTCACGTCGGCGATCGCGCACACTTCGGTGCCGGGGCACATGTAGTCCGACCACTTCGTGGGCGGCGCGTACTTCGCCCGGATACCTGCGATGTCGTCCTGAGCCAGGAAGCGGTGCGAACCGAGGTAGAACGGCGCCATCAGCGCCGACGAGTCGCCGGAGTGCCGCAGGCCCAGCGCGTGCCCGATTTCGTGCGCCGCGACCGTGACGAGGTCGAAGGGTTGTCCGTCGTCGCCACGGGGTGCGTCGGTCCAGGTCTCCGCGTCGTCGAAGTGCACGTCGCCGGCGATCGGGTTCGAGTAGGTGGGCGGAGGGAAGAACGCGTGGGCGAGGACGCCGCCCGGGCCGTCGAACGGGTCGAGGGGGTCGCCGTGATTGCCCGTCTGCCACGAGAACTCGATGTCGGCCGCCCCGGTCACCTCTTGGAACCGCAATGGCGCCACGTCCGCCCACATCTTGAGGGCGGCACGGACCGCCGCACGCTGCGCCGCGATCGGCAGATCGCCCGTGGTGTTCGCGAACGAGTAGGTGATCGTGCTCCCGGGCCACTTCCCGGGATCGAGGACGTAGGACGATTGGACATCGGCGGCCGGCGGCAACGAGTCGTAATAGACGACGTCGCCGTCAGCCTCCGCGACGGACGTCGTGGAACACAACAGCAGACCCGCCAGACTCGCGGACAGAATCCGATAACCGGTACGTCTCAAAATGTGCTCCCTTCCCGCGAGGTGGCCGTGCGCTGCGGCCTTCCGGCAATCACCACGGGACCTCGCAACTTCTGCCGACACCACGCGGACGGCAGGCGTACGGGCGGCGCGATCAGCGGATCATCCGCAGCTCCCCTCGGGACGGGCGAGTCGGGCATGGGTCATCCGCGGCAGCACTCGTCGCGGAAAACTCAAGCCGGAATAGGAAATCCGCAATCCTGCGGGTACCGAGTTCGCGCTTCGCCAGGTTCGCTGCAACGATCCGCGTCGCGGAGGTGGTTGACAATCCGCCCGACGGGTCAATCCACTTCGTTGTGGTGAAAGAGCAGGGTGCGGGTGAAGTGTCAGACGGTCCCGGTGCGGGCGACTTCGCCGTACCAGCGCGCGCTGGGTTTGATCGTCCTGGTGAAGGATTCCCGGTCGACCGACACCAGGCCGAACGTCGGCGTCCACGAGCCCCACTCGTAGTTGTCGAGCAGCGACCAGTGCAGGTAACCCCGCACGTCGACGCCGTCGGCGATGACGTGGGCCAGACCCGTCAGGGCGCGGCGGGTGTAGTCGACCCGGTCCGCGTCGTCGGCCGTGGCGATGCCGTTCTCGGTGACCAGGATCGGCACCGAAGGTCCGACGCGGTCGGCGGTGTGGCGGACGGCGCCCTCCAGCGCGGCGGGGTGGAACTCCCACCCGGTGAGGGTCCTGCGCGCGTCGGCGGCGGGCTCGATCGGGCCGTCGGGACCGATGACGACCCGGGTGTAGGCCTGGACGCCGATGAAGTCGTCGTCTTTCGAGACGTCGAGGAACTGGTCCTCGCGGGAGTAAGCCCACTCGGCGGCGAGGTCGTCGGCGCCGTCCACGGCCTGGAAGTTCTGGTTCGCGACCGTCCAGCCAGACCGGACGCGTGGCAACGCGGCGAGTTCCTCGCGGGCGACGTGGTGCGCCGCGACCAGCGCGTCGGCGACGTCCTGGTCCGGCGGGGGCATCGCGCCGGCCACGTTCTCCCGCCGCTCGCCGCGCTTCATCATCGCGCTCATCATGGCCACCATGTTGGGCTCGTTGATGGTGCACACCCACTCGACGCCGTCGAGGACCGGCAGCACCGCGCGGACGTAGGCGCGGAAGCGGGCGACGGCGTCGGCCCCGGTCCAGCCGCCCGCCGCGCGGAACCACAACGGTGTCGTGAAGTGGTGCAGGGTGACCACGGGCGTCAAGCCGCGTTCGAGGCAGCCTTCGACCATCCGCCGGTAGTGCGCGAGGTGCGCCCGCGAGACGTGGCCGGGCGCGGGCTCGACGCGCGCCCACTCGATGCTGAACCGGTAGCCGGTGAGCCCGAGGTCGCGGACGATGTCGAGGTCTTCGCGCCACCGGTGGTAGCTGTCGCACGCGTCGCCGCTGCGCTCCGGCAGGAACGAGTCGGGCGCGTTCTCGAACGCCCACAGGTCGCTGGCGGTGTTGTTGCCCTCGACCTGGTGCGCGGCGGTCGCGGCTCCCCACAGGAAGTCGCGGGGGAAGGTGGCGTTCACGGTGTCTCCTGGTGTTGTCGAACGCTCACGGACGCCGGTACGCGCCGGCGGCGAGCAGCTGCTCCTGCCCTGTCCGCGCCTGCTCGACCAGTCGCGCCACGGTCTCCGCCGTGACACCGAGGCCGAACGACCGGAGCTTGTCGAGCGGGATGGACAGGAACATCCGGACCAGTTCCGGCGCGACGGAGGACTGGGCGGCGCCCAAGGCCGTCTGTCCGAGCAGAGCGGCCAGCACTTCCCGGCCGGCCGGGTCGGCGCGCCACTCGGCGATGGTGGACTGCGCGGTGAGCGGCGTCAGCACGCGGTCGCCGTCGCTGTGGACCGTGGCCCGCAGCCGCACGTCCTGCGAGGAGGCGCCCACGCGGAGGGCGTAGTCACCGGCGGCCAGGGCCCAGCGCTGACCGCGCACGTCCCACGTCCGCAGGTCGGCGGCCGTCAGCGGGAGCGTGACGGCCGTCGTCTCGCCGGGTCGCAGGTCGAGCTTGGCGAACCCGCGCAGCTCCGAGCGGGGCCGGGTGGGGTGTTCCTCGACCGGTCCGGCGTACAGCTGGACGACCTCCTGCCCGTCCCGGTCTCCGGCGTTGGTCACCGAGAAGGTCACCTCCCACGCGTTCTCGGCCACCTCGGCCACCCGCAGGTCGGAGTACTCGAACCGGGTGTAGGTGAGGCCGTGCCCGAACGGAAACGCGACCGGCCGGTCGAGCGTGTCGAAGTACCGGTAGCCGACGAAGGCGCTCTCCCCGTACACGGAGGCGCCGTCGCCGCCGGGGAACGTGAGGTAGCTGGGGTGGTCCGACAGGCGCAGCGGGATGGTCTCGGCGAGCCGGCCCGACGGCGCCCGGTCGCCGAGCAGGAGGTCCGCCGTCGCGTCCCCGCCGCCCTGTCCGAGCAACCAGCCCTCCAGCACCGCGTTGGCGTGGTGCTGCCACTCGGCCACCGAGATCACGCCACCGTTCGACAGCACGACGACGACGCGCGGCGCCACGGCGGCGATCCGTTCCAGCAGGCCGACCTGGTCGGCGGGCAGGTCGATCGTGGTCCGGTCGAAGCCCTCCGATTCGGCGTGCTCGGGCAGGCCCAGGAAGAGCACGGCGACCTGCGCGTCACGGGCCGCCTCGACCGCCGCGAGCACCAACGCCTCGTCGGCGACACCGTCCACGGCGTAGCCGGGCGCGAACCGGACGACGTCGGCGCCCAGCCTGCCGGTCAGCGCGTCCAGCGCGGAGGACAGCTCGGTCGGCACGATGCGGGACGACCCGCCGCCCTGGAAGCGCGGGGTGCGGGCGAGTTCGCCGATCACCGCGACGGCGCCCGGTGACGACGGGTCCAGCGGGAGCACGCCGTCGTTGGTCAGCAGCACGGCCGCGGCGGCGCCGGCTTCCCGGGCCAGCTCGGCGTTGTCACGTCGGATCGCGGCCAACTCCTCGTCGGCCGCACGTGCCCGGGCGGCCCCGAGTCGCTCCTCCAAGCGGCGCAGGCGGTCCACGACCGCGTCGAGCGCGGACTCGTCCAGCTCTCCCCGCTCGACCGCGGCCACGACCTCCGCGTCCGTGCCGGTCGGCGGCATCTCCAGGTCCAGCCCGGCCCGCAGCGCGGCGACCCGGTCGTTCACGGCGCCCCAGTCGGACACGACGACACCGTCGAAGCCCCACTCCTCGCGCAGCACCCGCGTGAGCAGCCAGGGGTTCTCGCTCGCCGGGACACCGTTGATCCCGTTGTACGCGCTCATGACCATGGCGGGGCGCGCGGTCCGCACCACGTGCTCGAACGGGCGGAGGTAGACCTCCCGCAGCGCCCGCTGGTCGACCTCCGCGGAGACCCGCATCCGGTCGGTCTCCTGGTTGTTGACCGCGAAGTGCTTGACGCACGCGCCGACGCCGCTGGACTGGACGCCCTCGACGTAGGCGGCGGCGAGCCGTCCCGTCAGGTGCGGGTCCTCGGACAGGTACTCGAAGTTGCGGCCGCCCAGCGGCGAGCGCTTGATGTTCATGCCCGGACCGAGGAGGACGTCGACCTCCAGCGCGGCGGCCTCGCGGCCGAGGGCCTCCCCCACCCTGCGCACCAGCGCGGGGTCCCAGGTGGAGCCGAGTGCCACGGCGGGCGGGAAGCACGTGGCCGGGACGCTCGTGCCGATGCCGAGGGCGTCGCCGCCCTCACCTTGGCGGCGCACGCCGTGGGGTCCGTCGGCGAGCAGGAACGAGCGCACGAGGCCGGGCGCCCCGGTCGAGTGCCAGGTGTCGCTGCCCGAGGTGAGCGATGCCTTGAGCGCGAGCGGTGCGCGCTCGACCTCGTGGTCGGCCATGGTGGACGGTCTCCTCATCGGTGAGCTTTGACGGGGGCTTCGGCGTCCGGGGGTCAGCCCGACTTCCAGCGGGTCACGTCGACGCCGAGCAGGGCGAGGAAGTCCAGCAGGCGACCGCGCATGTCGATCGTGCCCGGGGCGAGCAGCCACTGCGTCTGCAGCCCGTCGAGCAGGGCGATGAGCTGTTGCGCCGCCGCCTCGGGGTCGAGCCGGTCCCGGCCGCCCACCGCCTCGCCGAGGATGGTCGCGAAGTGCTCGCGGAGGATCTCGTACCGCCGCAGGAAGTACCGGTGCGCCGGATGGTCGGGATCGCTGGCCTCGTTGGAGAGCTTGGCGTACAGCGCGACGAGGCCGGGCGTCATGGCATTGCGCTCGACGATGTGGAGCAACTGGTCGAGGTGGTCCCAGGCGTCGAGGTGCTCGTCGAACAGGACGTCGGCGTCGATCTGGTCGCGTCGTTCGAGCACCCGCATGAGCAGTTCGTCCTTCCCGCCCGGGAAGTGGTGCAGGGCGCCGGCGTGGGTCAGCCCGGCCGCCGCGGCGATGTCCCGCAGCGACACCGCGAGGTAGCCGGACTTGGCGAACAGCTCCGCGGCGGCGTCGGTGATCCGCTCCTTGGTGCGGTCGCCCTTCGTGTACCGCTTGGCCGGGATCGGCGAGCCGCTCCTCACGCGGTCGGGGCCTGCACTCGCCATCGTGTCTCCTCCGCGGCGTTATCGAAGTGGTCTGGACATCGAGCCCGCCGATGTGCCTACCATGTGGCCCGTAAAACTTACCACATGGTGAGTTCTAGGTCGTCGGTCCGATCAGGCCCGGTAGGCGGGCAGCGAAGCCCGGCACGCAGACAGGAGTTGCCCATGAGGATCCGCAGATTCCCCACCGCCGGGACGGCGGGCGCGGTGGCGGTCGCCTTGGTGCTGACCGGGTGCTCCGGAGCGGGCGGTGGGGCCGCCGGCCAGAGCGACCCGACGCTCGACATCGCCACGATGACCATCCCGCAGAGCCTCGACCCGGTCACCGCGGTCGGCGGCGCGCTGCCCTTCTTCCAGGCCACCTACGACTCGCTGCTCAAGCGCGAGCCCGACGGCGCGTACAGCCCGATGCTCGCCACCTCGTGGACGTGGGACCCGAGCCGCACGAAGCTGTCGCTGGCGTTGCGCGACGACGTGAAGTTCGACGACGGCTCGGCCTTCGACGCCTCGGCGGTCAAGGCGAACCTGGAGCGCTTCAAGGCGAGCACGGGCGCGAACGCGAAGTGGTTCTCCGGCCTCAAGCAGGTCGAGGTGGTCGACGCGACGCACGTCGTGCTGCACCTGGACGCCCCCGACCCCGCCTACCCGCACTACCTGTCCGACGCGGCGGGCCTCATGGCCAACCCGGCCGCGTTCGCCGACGCGGAGAAGCTGAAGACCACCCCGGACGGCACGGGACCGTACGAGCTGGACGCCGCCCAGACCGTCGTCGGGACGAAGTGGGTCTACCGCCGCGCCGAGAACTACTGGGGCGAGCGCCTGCCGTTCGACGGCGTCACCATGACCGTGTTCGACAACGAGACCGCCATCGTCAACGGCCTCAAGACCGGACAGGTCGACACGGCCGTCATCCAGGACGCCAACCAGCAGTCGAGCCTGGACGGCGCCGTCGGCCTCACCACCACCCCGGTGGACTTCGACTTCCAGGGCATCCTGCTGTTCGACCGCGCCGGCAAGGTCACCCCCGAACTCGCCGACGTGCGGGTGCGGCAGGCGCTCAACCACGCGATCGACCGCAAGACGATGCTGGAGCAGATCCGCCGGGGCAAGGGCGCGAGCACGAGCCAGATCTTCGGCACCGACACCTCCGCCTACCAGGAAGACCTGGACTCCTACTACGCCCACGACCCGGAGAAGGCCAAGCGGCTGCTCGCGGAGGCCGGGCACGCGGACGGCTTCGAGCTGAAGATGCCGCGGATGTCCTCCATCGTCACGGAGGCCATCGCCTCGTCGCTGCGGTCCGACCTCGCCGACGTGGGCATCACCCTCACGTGGGTGGACGTCGACCAGGGCGACGCGCTGCGCCGCATCTTCTCCGACCGCGAGTTCTCCGGGTTCGTGATGAACCTCGGCCAGTCCGCCGACGACTGGCTGGTCATCAAGGACCTGGTGCTGCCGGGGACGTTCAACCTGTTCGGCTACACCGACGACACGGTGAAGGCGCTGACGCCGAAGATCCAGGCCGCGCCGGCCGGTGACGCCGTGGAGGACGTGCGGGCCCTCAACCGCCACCTCGTCGAGAACGCGTGGTTCGTCCCGTTCTACCGCATGTCCTACGCGCTGGTCACCGACGGCGGCGTCACGGCGCGGCCCCAGTCCGGCATGGCCGTCCCGTCGCTGTACAACTACCAGTCGGTCGGCTGAGACCATGCTCGGGTTCGTCCTCCGCCGGCTGGCTGCGGGTGTCTTCCTCCTCTTCGCCATCTCCTTCGTCTCGTTCGTGCTGCTGTCGGTGCCACACCTCGACGTGGCGCGGCAGCTCGTCGGGCAGGCCGCGACGCAGGACGTCGTGGACGCCAAGAACGCGGCGCTCGGCCTGGACCAGCCGGTCCTCGCCCGGTACGCGAGCTGGCTGGGCGACGCGGTGACCGGAGACCTCGGCACGTCGTGGTTCACCAGCGAGAACGTGCTGACGGCCATCGGCAACCGGCTGCCGGTGACGCTGAGCCTGATGCTCGGCGTCACCCTCGTCACCGCGGTGCTCGCCTTCTCCCTCGGCGTGTGGGCGGGCGTGCGGCGGGGCGTTGTGGACCGGTTCGTGCAGGTGCTGGGCGTGGTCGGCTACGCGTTGCCCGGCTTCCTGGTCACGCTCGTGATCGTGCTGGTCTTCGCCGTGCAGTTGCGGTGGTTCCCGGCGATCGGCTACGTCCCGCTGACGTCGTCGGTCCCGGGGTGGCTGTCCACGGTGGTCCTGCCGATCCTGTCGCTGTCCGTCGCCTCCGTGGCCGGTGTCTCCCAACAGGTTCGCGGCTCCGTCATCGACGTGCTGCGCCAGGACTACGTCCGGACGCTGCGGGCCAGGGGCCTGCCACCCCGGCGGGTGCTGTTCCGGCACGTGCTGCGCAACGCCTCGGCGCCGGCGCTCACCGTGCTCGGCATGCAGTTCGTGGGCCTGCTCGGCGGGGCGGTGCTCGTCGAGCAGATCTTCGGCCTGCCGGGCATCGGCTCCATGACCGTCACCTACACCACCCGCGGTGACACGCCGATCATCATGGGCCTGGTCATGACGACGGTCGTCTGCGTCGTGGTGATCAACCTGGCCGTCGACGTGCTCATCGGCTGGCTCAACCCGAAGGCGAGGACGGCATGAGCACGGCCCAGCGGTTCCTGCGCAACCCCCAGGCCATGGCCTCCTCAGCCCTGCTGGCGCTGATCGTCGCCGCGGTGCTGCTCGCGCCGGTGCTGGCCTCGCACCTGCCCGGCGCGGCGGAGCTGGGCAAGGCGTTCGCCGGGCCCGAGCCCGGTCATCCTCTCGGGTTCGACTCGGCGGGCCGCGACGTCTGGTCCCGCCTGCTCCACGGCGGCGGCAACAGCCTCGGCGGCGCGCTCATCGCGCTCGTGGTCGCCCTCGGCCTCGGTGTTCCCAGCGGTCTGGTCGCGGGCTACTACGGCAAGTGGTTCGACTCCCTGGCGAACTGGGCGAGCAACTTCGTGATGGCCCTCCCGGCGATGATCGTGCTGCTCGCGTCGAGGGCCATCCTCGGCCCGACCGTGCCGGTCCTCATGGTCGTCCTCGGCGTCCTCGTGGCACCGAGCTTCTTCCGGCTGGTGCGCGGCATCGTGGCCAACGTCCGCCGCGAGCTCTACGTCGACGCCGCCCGCGTGTCCGGCCTGCGCGACCGCCGGATCATCGCGCGGCACGTCCTCATCGTGGTCCGCGCGCCGATCATCATCCAGGTCGCCCTCGTCGCGGGCATCGCCATCGGGTTGCAGGCCGGTCTGGAGTTCCTCGGCATCGGCAGCGGCGACGCCCCGACGTGGGGCGCGATGCTCAACGAGGCGTTCCAGAACCTGCAGCGCAACCCGCTGCTGATGCTGTGGCCGGGGCTGGCCCTCGGCCTGACCAGCGCCGCCCTCGTGCTGTTGGCGAGCGCGCTGCGCGACGTCCTGGAAGACCGGGGCGCCCCCGTCCCGAAGCCGCGCGCGGCCCGACGCGTCCGGGTCGACCCACCGACCACGCTGGACACCGCCGGCGAGCGGGCGTCGCTGCTGTCCGTCCGCGACCTCGCCGTGTCGTACGGCCACGGCGCGACGGCCGTCGAGGTGGTGCGCGGGGTCGACCTCGACGTCGCCGAGGGGGAGGTCGTCGGTCTGGTGGGCCAGTCGGGCTCCGGCAAGTCGCAGACGGCGTTCTCGGTCCTGGGCATCCTGCCCGAGGGCGGTCGGGTCACGCGGGGCAGCGTCCTGGTCGCCGGCACGGAGGTGGTCGGTCTCCCGGAGAAGGAGTACCGCGCGCTGCGAGGAGGGGTCATCGCCTACGTGCCTCAGGAGCCGATGAGCAACCTCGACCCCGCGTTCACCGTCGGCAGCCAGCTCGTGGAACCGATCCGGGTGCGCTTGGGGTCCTCGCGCAAGGCCGCGACGGAGCGAGCGCTCGACCTGCTGCGCCAGGTGGACATCACCGATCCCCGGCGCGTCTTCGACTCCCACCCGCACGAGATCTCCGGTGGCATGGCGCAGCGCGTGCTGATCGCCGGTGCGATGAGCTGCGACCCGCACCTGCTCATCGCCGACGAGCCGACCACGGCGCTGGACGTGACCGTCCAAGCCGAGGTGCTCGACCTCCTGCGCCGCCTGCAGGCCGAGCGGGGCCTGGGTGTGCTGCTGGTGACGCACAACCTCGGCGTCGTCGCCGACCTCTGCGACCGCGTGGCCGTGATGGAGGCCGGGCGCGTGGTCGAGACCGGTGACGTCGAACAGGTGCTCAAGCGCCCGCGCCACCCGTACACGCGAACCCTGGTCGAGGCCGTGCTCGACGACGTCCCCGCGCGTCCCGCCTGGGTCGCGCCACGAATCGCGGAGGTGCCGGCATGAGCGGCAGCGCGTTGTCCGACCCGGCGTCCGCGCGGATCCTCGACGTCCGCGACCTGCGGGTGTCGTTCCCCGGCAAGGGGTGGCGTGCGCCGCGGGTGGACGTCCTGCACGGTGTCTCACTCGACATCCGACCCGGTGAGACGGTCGGTCTGGTCGGCGAGTCGGGATCCGGCAAGACGACGATCGGGCGAGCAGTGCTCGGCCTCGTCCCCGTGAGCGGCGGGACAGTCGAGTTCCGGGGCGAGCGCATCGAGCACGCCACCGGTCGACGGCGCCGACTGCTCAGCCGCCACCTCCAGGTGGTGTTCCAGGACCCGTACGCCTCGCTGAACCCGTCCATCCCGGTCGGGGAGACGCTCGCCGAACCGCTGCACGCGCAGAGGATGACGGGGCACGACGCCCGCCGCAAGGTCTCCGACCTGCTGGACCGCGTCAAGCTGCCGGGTGATGCCGCCCAACGGCTCCCGCGCGAGTTCTCCGGTGGGCAGCGGCAGCGCATCGCGATCGCCCGGGCGCTCGCGATCGGCCCCGAGCTGATCGTGTGCGACGAGCCGGTGTCCGCGCTGGACCTCACCACGCAGCGCACCGTGCTGGACCTCCTGCTGGAGATCCAGCAGCAGACCGGCGTCGCCTACCTGTTCATCTCCCACGACCTGTCCGTGGTGCGGTACCTGAGCCACCGGGTGAGCGTGATCCACCGCGGTCACATCGTCGAGTCCGGGGAAGCCGGGCAGGTCACCACGGCGCCCCGGCACCCGTACACGCAGCGGCTGCTGCTGTCCGCGCCCGTCGCCGACCCCGCCGCCCAGCGGGCCCACCGGATCGCGTTGCACCGACGCCGGATCGAGGAGACCGCATGACGCCGGACCTGCCCCTCGTGCCACTGCCGGCACGGATCACCACCACGCGGCCGGGACGCGTTCCGCTCGGGACGTCCGGCACGGTCGCGATCGCGGTGCCGCCCGGCCTCGCCCCTGGCGTGACCGAGTGGTTCACGACCTGGGCACGACGGCTGCACGGCCTCGACGTCCGGGTGGGCTCGTCCGGCGACATCACGGTCGTCGTGGACGATCCGGTCGCCTTGGGGCTCACGGACGTGCGGCCGCCGGACGGGGTCGATCCCCGGGCGGCTGCGGCCGACGAGAGGTACCGGCTGACGGTCGGCCCCGACGGCGTGCTCGTGGAGGCCGCGGGCGATGAGGCCGCGTTCCGCGGGCTCACCACTCTGCTCCAGCTCATCGAGCCGGAACCCGGGTCGGTCCCCGCCGTCGTGATCGAGGACGGCCCCGCCCACGCGTGGCGCGGCCTGTCCCTGGACCTCGCACGCCACTACTCCACACCGGCGGAGATCCGCCGGATCGTCGACCTCCTCGCCTGGTACAAGCTGGACGTCCTGCACCTGCACCTCACCGACACCCAGGCGTGGCGGGCGGAGGTCGCCGGCCGGCCGCGGCTCACGGGCGCCGGTCCCGGCGCCACCGCGGAGTTCTACTCGCGGGACGAGCTCAGCCGGATCATCGCGTACGCGGCGCAGCGGTACGTCACCGTGGTCCCCGAGTTCGACGTGCCCGGCCACGTGGCCGCCGCGTTCGCCGCCTACCCGGAACTGCGCGGCGACACCGAACCGGCGCACCCGTACGTGTGCTACCTCGACCCCGAGGTGCCCGAGGCCGTCGCCTTCACCCGCGACGTCCTCGACGAGCTCGTCCGCCTGGCGCCGGGGCCGTTCGTGCACCTGGGGGCCGACGAGCCGTTCGGCATGCCGACGCAGGCGTACCGGCGGTTCGTCCAGGAGGCGCACGCCCAGCTCCGGTCCGCGGGCAAGAGGGTCGTGGCCTGGCAGGAGGCGGCACGCGCGGGCTGCCTGGACTCGGCCGACGTGCTCCAGTACTGGATCGGCCCGGACAACTCCTTCGACACCGAACGGCTCAAGCAACGCGCGCCGGCCGCGCTGCACCCCCTGATCGAGGACGCCGCCCGGATGTTCGCGCTCGCGCCCGGTGACGTGCCCGCAGCGGTGGCAGCGGGCGTTCCGGTGCTCGTGTCGTCCAACACGACGCTCTACCTCGACCGCCCTTACGCCGACCCCGCGGCCGACGAGGAGTCGGAGCGGCGGCGGCGACGCGCCGGGCACGCCGACTACGAGCCGCGGACCCCGGAGCAGGCGTTCGACTGGCATCCGGGCGCGCTGCCGGAGATCGCGGCGGCGGGAGCGGAGGTCGCCGGGGTCGAGGCGGCGATCTGGTGCGAGACGGTCGACTCGTTCGACGACCTGGCGTTCCTGCTCTTGCCGAGGCTCGCGGGAACCGCGGAGAAGGCGTGGACCCGGCGGGTCACCGAGTGGCGTGATCACCAGCGACGACTCGCCGGCCACGTCGACACGTGGCACGCCCTGGGCTTCCAGGCCGCGTACCAGGCAGCCCACCCGAACCCGGAGCTCGTGGAGCGGCCCGGAAGGAGCGGTTGACTACCGGCTTGAGCAGGCCCCGAGCAGTTGGTGTCACGACGGGTCGTGCGGGGACGCGAGATGGCGTTGCAAGTCGCGGTGGCGGAATTGCACAGCGGTGCCCGTCAGCCGCAGGATGCCGGCCGCGTGAGCCCAGTCGAGGAAGTGGCCGAGCCTCCACGGCAGCAGGCCTTCCCGGTGGTATGCGCGCAATGCGAGCAGGTACCGCGGCCAAGGTGAACTGGCGGTGACCACGCAGGTGGCCACCACCACCGCGATGCCCGATGCCTCCCGCATGGCCAGGGACAAACCGGTGACGAGGACGAGGAACAGGTACAGGTCGCGATACAGCGCCATGCGCATCGCGTCGCTGGGACGACTGAGGACCTCTTGTGCCTGGTGGGCGCCGAATGCGACGGCGGCCGTCAGCAAAGCCGGGATGAGGACCACGCCTGCGTCGAGGGTCTCGGCGAGTCTTCCTGTCACGTCGGCGAGCCCACCTTCGGCCACACCCTGGAACAGGGACGCTACGGCGTAGAAAGTTGAAAAGGTCAACCCGAACACGAGGAATTTCGACAGGGGGTACGCGGAAGCGACGGAAGGAGATCCGCTTGGGCGGATCACCCGCCGACGCGGCGCTCCACCAGAGCACGCCGATCAGGGCGATGAGACTGGACGCGAGGTCGGCCCAGTTCGAGTAGGTCATCGGTGATCGGAAGGTCTGACCCGACAGGAACCACCCGACCGCGGGCACGCAAAGCCCGGCGGCCAAGGATGCGCCCGCGAACTTCGCCCGCGCGACCGTGGTGTCCGGGGTCGAGCGCCACAGCTCGTGGACGTGGAAGTCCGTAGCGGAACCGCCTTGCGCGGCCGTCCGCGCCAAGTGCCGAGTCAGCGCGTGCAGCCGGCGGATGACCTCGTCCGTTCGGTAGTGCCGCCTGCTCGAACGCTGGTGGTGCGCGGTTACCGCGGGCACGAGCCGGTCGAGCAGATGAGCCTCCAACGCTTCGCCGTCCAGGCGGTTCAAGTCAGCCGGGGTGCTGTCCCGATCTTGGTACACCGTGACGGCGAGGTAGAGGCGCAGCGGATTGCTCAGGCAACGCGCGAGGCGGCCCTGGGGATGACGGCGCAGGCGTCGCACGATCGGTTGCCACCGCCGTTCGACCCCGTCCGGCTGTCCTGAACGGGGAAAGCGGTGGCGCAGCCACCCGATGACGTTTTCGGCGTCCAGCGGTCGGATCACCACCGCGGTGGCATCCTCGAGCGGCTCCTGATCGGCCAACGCGTGGTACCGGGCCGTTCGGCAGGTGAGAAGGACAGGAGGCGGCGCCGGACCCGTGGGCAGGTTCAGCGCGGCGAGCAGCAGGCGCGCCCTGGTAGGAGGGCCTTCATCGGGATCCATCTCGTCGATCCCGTCGAGGATGGGCAGCAGCCACCCCTCGACGACCAGCGCCTTCGCCACGGTGGAAGGGACTCCGTACGTCGCCGTCAACTGCTCCGCCATCCACTCGTCGAGGCGACGGCGCACCGCAGCCGGGTCGGCGTCGGCGGAGTGGGCGAAACCGGACACGCTCATCCTGACGGGCACCCGGACGCGAGTGGTGTCAGCGGAGTGGAGCGCGGCTTGCGCCACCGCGACGAGGTCCAGCAGCAGGGTCAGCGCGAGGACGGTCTTGCCCGACCCCGCTTCGCCGAGGAGGACCAGTCGTCCCCGGTCCAGTTCGCGGTAGTAAGAGGAAATGGTGGCCGCGGAGCCGGTACGGCCGCCACCGTCACCCCGCCAGCGCACCAGCGCCGCTTCCACCTGGCCGAACTCCACGTTCGCCGGCCTGGCGGCGCCGGTGTCGCCCAACAGACGTCCCAGCTGCCTGGCCTCGCCGGTCCCGACCGCGGTGAGCAACCGAAGGGCGTGCCCGGCGATGTCCTGACGGCTGGTGGAACCGCGACGCAGCGCCACGACGCCGGCGACCGCACCCACGATCCCCGGGCCGAGCGCGAGCACGTTGGCGATTCCTGCTCCGTCGTCGGGCGCGGTCCTGTCGAGCAGCCACCACGTCGACCACACCAGCACCAGCGTGACCAGCCCTACCGCGAGCAATGCCGAGCCCCGTGACCGCACCGATCACCCACCTCCCCGAGAAGTCCATCGTCCCAGCGTCCGCGCGCGTTCCGCCGTGCCGGGGTCCGGCGGCGTCCGTGCGAGGCCGGTCGCCAGAGCCGAATGCCGGGCCGGCGGTCATTCGAATTCGGCCCCCGCCGTTCGGGGACAATCCGACCTCGACAGGTGGTGGATCCAGTCGTAGGTCTTGGTGGCCGGCGACTTGCTCAAGGGAGCACGCAGGCACCTGTCCGAGTGGATTCGGGCCCACGAAGGGGCGATTGTCACTACCTTCGCACCCATGAGTTCCCCGGACGAGGACGAGGTGCTGCTCGACGCGGCCCGCGCCGTGCGACCGTACCTGTCCGAACTGGTCGGGCAGCCCACCGCGGCCGAGTTGGACGCGGAGTTGGCGGCGCTGTTGGCGTCGGCTCGGGGCGGGCACGCGGTGGCGGATCGAGTGGCGGAGATGCTGTCGCGGTCCGCCGAGGTCCAGGCGTGGGCCGCCGGGTTCCTCGAGCACGGCTGCCCGCCCGAGGTCGCGGAGTTGCGCGAGCGGGCGTTCCAGGGGCTGCCGGGTGTGCCCGAAGCGCCGTCCCCGGACAAGTTCCGGTGCCCGGAGGGTGACTACGTGTTCTACCGACGGGCCGTCGGCGTTCGCGTGCCGCCGTGCCCGACGCACAAGACCCCGCTGGAGCGGTGATGCTCACCGCCTTCTGGCAGGGCGTCGGGTCGAAGCTGGCCGATCGCTGGTCGTCGACGGCGGTGGGGTCGCTGGTGTTCTGGGCGCTCGGGCTCGGCGCGCTGGCGTGGCGCTTCGGGTTCGGCGCCGCCGTGACGACGGTGAGCACCTGGATCTCGGCGCGGCCCGCCCTCGTGCAGGGCGCGCTGGTGGTCGGGGCGCTCGTCGTGGTGGCGGGCTCGGCGAGCCTGGTCGCTCGCGTGACGCTGCCGGTGACACAGGTGTTGGAAGGCTACGGCTGGCCCTTCTGGCTGCGCTGGCCGCTGGTGAGGTGGACGGCTTGGCGCGTCCGTCGGGCCGAGGAGCGATTTCAACGGGCCGAGGCGCTGAAGGAGGACGAGTCGCTGAGCGGCGTGGCGCGGCGGCGCTCGGTCGACCGGACGGCGCGGCTGGAGCTCTGGCTGAGGAGGTTCCCGACGGAAGCCGACCTCCAGGAGCCGGCCAGGCTGATGCCGACCCGGCTGGGCAACGTCCTGCGCGCCGCCGAGACCCGACCGACCGACAAGTACGGGTTGGACGCGGTGATCTGCTGGCCGCGACTGTGGTTGTGCATGCCCGACACGGCGCGCCAGGAGTTGACCGCCGCGCGCGGCGCTTTGGACACCGCGATCGGAGCGTGTTGTTGGGCGGCGTTGTTCGTCGTGTGGACACCGTGGCAACCCGTCGCGCTCCCCGCGGCCGTGGTGTTCGCCGTCGTGGCGTACCGGCTGTGGGCGGTTCCCCGGGCAGCCGCCTACGGGGAACTGGTCGAGGCGGCGTTCGACCTGCACCGGGGCGAGCTGTACACCGCCCTGCGCTGGCCCAGGCCCGAGAACCCCGCGCAGGAGCACGGCGCGGGCAAGGCGGTGACGTCATACCTCTGGCGCGGCAGTGACGCCGAGAAACCCGTGTTCGAGGCACCCTCTTCATGAGCGCACCTCCCGACCTCGTGGCAGCACGGCTGCGGGCGATCCGCTCGGGCACGAGTTGGAACCCCCCCGCACCGGTGGACATCGACTGGGCAGAGGCCTACGACAACGGGATGCGCTTGGTGGACCGGTTCAACCGCACCTATGACGGTGACGCGCTGGCCGAAGGCTTGGCATGGCTGGAGTCCGCCTTGGTGGTGGCCGGACCGGACGACCTGTTCGTCACCGTCGCCCACTACGCCCAAGCCGAGCGGCTGCACCGGGAGTGGGCGGGCCAGTACGGCAGGCGCGACGAGGAGCGCGCCGCCAACGAGCGGTCGCTGCTGGCCGCCGAGGCGGCGCTGGCGCTGGCCGAGGCCGCCGGCACGGACCGGCTCTACCACCAGCTTTTGATCGCCGGCGCCCTCCGCGTCCGCGCGTCGACCGACCGTCGGCCGGACGACCTGGACGACGCGATCGCGCTGCTGGGCGGCGCGATCAGGTTGGTGCCGCCGCGCCATCCCGACTACCCGACCGCGCTGAACATCCTCGGCAACTGCCTGCGCGAGCGTTTCGAGGCCGGAGGCGACCGTGCCGACATCGACCGGGCGGTCGCTCTCCAGCGGGAGGTCGTCGACCGTCATGGGCCCGGTGGGCCGTCGGCGTTCCAGCGGAGCCTCGCGCGCAGTCTCGCCGCGCGGGCTCGGCGCACCGGCCTGCCGGCCGACATCGACGCCGCGATCGAGTGGTTCGACGAAGCGCTGCGGCACGGCGCCCACCTCGCGAACGAGGGTCCGAGCACGGCCAACACGGTGGGTGGCCTGCGTTTCAACCGCTATGTCGTGTCCGGTGACATCTCCGACCTGGAACTGGCCATCGACCGGTTCGAGCAGGCACTCGACTCGGCGCCGCGGGAATCCCCGAGCTATGCGTGGTACCTGCGCAACGTCGCGGTGGCCTTGACCAAGCGGTTCGAGTTCAGCCCCGACATCGCCGATCTCGACCGCGCGATCGAGCTGCACGCGCAGGCGCTCGCGCTCGTCCCGGCGGACCACCCGATGCGCGCGTCGTTCCTGGAGATGCTCGGCCACGCACTGGTCTTGCGAGCGACGAACGCCGACGACCCCTCGTCGCTCGCCCGAGCGATACCGCTCCTGGAGGAAGCCCTGGAGTCGGCGGACACCGGCCATCGGCCGGCCGTGTTGATCGGACTGGCCACGGCTCTCGTGTTGCGAGGGGTGGGTACCGGTGCGCGTGCCGACTTCGACCGCGCGGTCGCTCTCAGCGGCGAAGCCGCGGAGCTGGACGACCGTGACTCCACCATCAACCACAGCCTGAGCCTCGGCCGCCATGCCTGGGCGTTGGCCCAGCGGCACGACCAGTTCGCCGAGAGCGGGGATCGGGACGCCGCCACCGCCCGGTTCCGCCTCGCCTACGACAGGGGCATGTCGACCATGCCCCCTGCCGCTCTGCGCACCGCCGTCCAGTGGGGCGACTGGGCGGCCCGGAACGCGGACTGGGAACTCGCCGCCGAAGCGTTCGGCAAGGCCATCGTCGCGGCACGGCTGCTGGCGGCCACGCAGCTCCACCCGCGCACGCACTTCGTCCGGCTGAACCACACCGGCGCGCTCCCCGTCCGCGCCGCCTACGCGCTGGCCAAGCTGGGCCGCCACGAGGAAGCGCTGCTCACCCTGGAACAGGGCCGGGCCAGGCTGTTGTCGGAGACGCTCGAACGGGACAACGCCGACCTGAGCTCCCTCGGCGGCGAACTGCGCGACCGGTTCCGGGCCGCGGCGGCACGCGTCCGGCAGCTGCGCGTCTCACCCCTGTCCGAGGACCCCGGGTTGACCCAGCACGAGGCCAAGCGAGTCCGCGCCGAGTTCGACGAGGTGCTGGCCGAAGTCCGGCGGGTCCCGGGCCACGAGAGGTTCCTGCTGCCGGCCGAGGACCTCGACACGGACGCCTTGGGCGAGCCGGTCGGGTTCCTCGTCGCCACACCGGCCGGTGGTCTGGCCCTCGTCGCTTCCGCCGAACGCGACCCTCTCGCGATCTGGCTGCCGGACCTCGTTTCCGACGCCCTGCTCGACCGGGTGCACGGCTACCTCGACGCCTACCGCGATCGCGGCGCCGACCCGGCCGCGTGGCTGGGCGCGATCGACGACGTCACCCGGTGGGCGTGGGACACGACGATGGGGCCGCTGCTGGCGGAGCTGTACTCGACGCCGCGGATCCGGTTGGTCCCGACCGGGCTGCTCGGCCTGCTCCCGCTGCACGCCGCCTGGCGCCCCGGCGAATCCGGTCGGCGTTACGCGGGCGACCAGGTGCTGATCACCTACGGCCCGACCCTGCGCCGAGCGCGGGAGGACCCCGGCCCCGCCGACAGCCTGCTCGTCGTCACCGAGCCCGCCTCGACGCGTGCGACGCCCCTGCTCTTCGCGTCGGTCGAGGCCGACGCGGCGTGTGCGGCCTTCCCCCGCCATCGGCGGCTCGACTCGGTGTCGGCGACTCCTCGGGCGGTGTTGGAGAACCTCGGCCGGCACGGGGTCCTGCACTTCGCGTGCCACGGGTCGGCGCAGTTGACCGACCCGCTGTCGAGCGGGCTGCTGCTCGCCGGGAACCGGACGCTGACGCTGCACGAGATCCTGGGCCTCGGCGCGGTGCGGGCCAGGCTCGCGGTCTTCTCCGCGTGCGAGACGGGGATCGGCGGCACCATCCTGGTGGAGGAAGCCATCAGCCTGCCCGCGGTGACGCTCCAGACCGGGGTGACCGGCGCGGTCGGCTCGTTGTGGGCGGTGCCCGACTTGGCGACCGCGTTGCTCATGGCGGCCTTCTACGACAGCTGGCCGCACAGCCTGCCGGACCCGGCCGCGGCGCTGCGCGAAGCGCAACAGTGGGTCCGCGACAGCGACAACGCCACCAAACTCGACCGCTTCCCGCACCTGCTCCGCGATGTCCACGACCGGATGCCGCCCGCTGCCCGTCGCCTGTGGCTCACCGCACGGCCCCACACCCATCCTTACCACTGGGCGGCGTTCGCGCTGTGGGGCCGCTGAACGGACACGGTGCCGGAGGAAACAACGCGGGCGAACCCGGTATCCGGTCAGAGGGAGGGGACATGGTGGCTCAGGAGGACGACGGGCTGGCGCGACTGGTCGAGATCGTCGCGGGGCTGCGCGCGGAACTCGAGGGGACGACGCCCTCGGCCGAGCTGAGGCGGGAGGCGCTGCTGGCCGAGGCCGCGCTGGCGACGTTCCACCGGTTCCGCGAGGACGGGGACCTCGACGACATCGACGAGGTGATCAGACTCGTCAAGGAGCTGTGCGAGCTCACCCGACCGCCCCGCCGCGAACCGTACGCGTTCGTGCTCAGGGACACCGCGGCGGAGAAAGGGCGGCTGACCGGGAACCTGGACGACGTCCGGGACGCGTTCTACGGGTTCCACCTCGACGATCCGCCGTTCGAGGACGAGGCGCTGCGGGAGGACGTCCTGCGGCAGATCGCGCAGATCGACCAGGACCGCTTGACCGAGCTGACCGAACGGGCCCAGGACCTCCACGCACGGCTGGAACGGCACCGCACCCGCAGGAGGCGCAACGCCGCCCAGACCGCGGACGCGGCGGAGGTCGCGGGCGAGCTGGCCGGCACGCTGGCCGCGATCTACTCGCTCACCGACGTGGTCGAGGACGCGGTGTCGGCCGTCCAGCACTACCGGTTGGCCATGGACTTGGCCGAGCCGGGCAGTCGCGTCCACTGCGTGGCGGCCAACGACATGGCGGTCCTGCTGCGGACGCTCTTCTACGTGAGCGGCGACGTCCGGACCGTCCACAAGGCCGTGTGGGCCATGGAACAGGCCGCGACAGCGCTGGACGACGACGATCCGGCACTGCCCTCGGTTCTCAGCAACCTCGGCGCCGTCGAAGCGCTCCTTCACGAGCAGACGGGCGAGCCGGAGTACCTCGACCGGGCCGTGGACTCGTCCCGGCGAGCCTTCGAACTCACCCCGGCGGACTCCGAGGACCTCCTCGGACACCGGTCGAACCTCGGCGCGGTGCTGCTGGACCGCTACCACGCCGCGGGCGACGTCACCGACCTGGACGACGCGATCGCGCTGTTCGAGACGTCCGTTGCCGCCGCGGCGAAGGACCGGACCTCGTCCGACTACCTCTCCCGCGTCAACCTCGGCTCCGCTCTCATGGCGCGCTATCGCCTGACCGGCGACCTCGGCGCCGCGTTCCGCGCCCTTGAGATGCAGGAAGCGGCGCTGGAGCACACACCGCGGAAGACCGGATTCGGCTACGAGAGCGCGCTGGGCAACGTGGGCGCCACGCTCAACGAGCTCTACCGGAGCACCAGTGACCCGGGTTTGCTGGATCGGGCGATCGAGGCCCTGCGCGGCGCAGCCGAGTTCGCCCCCGCCGACAGCGCCGACCTCGCCGTCATCCACATGAATCTCGCCGTCGCCTTGGAGGCCAAGGCGCAGCGGGACCACGACACCGAAATCCTGATGGAGGCCCTGACGGCGATCAAAGCAGCGCTGGACCGCCTTCCGCCGGAGTCGCCGCGCTACGCCGTGGCGGTGTCGAACTACGGGTGGCTGCTGTCGACGTTCTACGAGGCGAGCGCCGACCCCGCCGCCCTCGACGAGTCCGTGCGGGCGCTGGAGTTCGGACTGGAGGGCTTCGGTCCCGACGAACCGTCCCGGGTCAACACCCTGCACAACCTCGTGCGAGCGCTGGGCAGTCGTTCGCTGCTGACCGGCAGCCCCGCCGATCTGGAACGCGCGGTCGGGCTCGTCCGGGAGGTGGTCGACGACCTCGCGGACCTGCCCGCGGCGATCGTGCTGACCATGAGCGACACCTTCGCCGGGGTGGCGATGCGGGCGGGCGACCCGCCACTGGCGATCACCATCTACCAGCACGCGTTAGGACTGCGCGACCGGCTCTACCGCACCATGCCGGGTCGGTGGGAACGCGAAGTCTGGCTGCGCGAGGCCGGGAACCTGCCGTCCGACGCCGCGTACGCGCTGGCTCGTCACGGCGATCTGCGGGCCGCGGTGCTCGTGCTGGACCGCGGGCGGGCGATGGCGCTCTCGGAGAACCTGGAGCGCGACTTCGCCGACCTGGCCGCGCTCGCCGCGGCAGGGCACGACGCGCTCGTCGCCGAGTACGAGGAAGCGGCCGCCGCCGTGCGGCAGGTGGAACAGGCGGACCTGGCCGCACGGCAGGGCGCGGAGGCGTTCGCGCGGCTGCGCGATGCCGCGGGTCGGAAGCTCACGTCGGTCATCGACCGGATCAGGGCGCTGCCGGGCCAGGAGGGCTTCCTCCGCGTGCCCGATGCCCTGCCGGTCACCGGCGCCGACGACGCCGTGGTGTACCTCGTGGCCGCCGACCTCGGCGGGGTGGCGCTGATCGCCCGGAACGGGAGCGTGTCGGCGGTGTGGCTGCCCGACCTGCGCGACGCCGTCCTGGCGACGACCGTGGCGGAGCTGCGGTCGGCGTACGACGCCCGGCACGAGGACCGGCGGCGCTGGTTCGACCGGCTCGACGCGGCCTGCTCCTGGTCGTGGACGGCCGTCATGGGCCCGCTGCTGGAGGTCCTGGAGCCGGTGCGGGAACTGTGCCTGATCCCCGACGGGGCGCTCGCCTCCCTGCCGCTGCACGCGGCGTGGACGCCCGGCACCGACCGTCCCGGCGGTCGCCGCCACGCGGGCGACGAGGCGCTCATCACCTACGCGGTGTCCGACGGCATGCGCCGGTGGGCGGCGCGAACCCGGTCGCAGACGCGGACGGAGTCCGTCCTCGCGGTCGAGTCCCCGGACTCGGACCTGCCCTCCGCGACCGCCGAGGTGAACCGGGTCGTGGGCCGATTCGCCGAGGCCACCAGGCTTGCGGGCGGCGCGGCGACCCGGTCGGCCGTCCTGTCGGCCTTGACGGCGTGCGACGTGGCGCACTTCGTCTGCCACGGCCGTTCCGGCGGGGCCGAGCCGTTGCGCGGCGGGCTGCTCATGAGCGACGGGATCCTCACCCTGGAGGACCTGCTCCAGCTCCGCACCGTGCGGTCGCGCCTCGCGATCCTGTCGGCGTGCGAGACCGGGCTCGCGGGCACGGACCTGCCCGACGAGTTCCTGAGCCTGGCGACCGGGCTGCTCCAGACGGGATTCGCCGGGGTGGTCGCGTCGCAGTGGGCCGTTCCCGACCGGGCGACGACCCTGCTCATGGCGAAGTTCCACGCCTGCTGGCGGTCCGAGTGCACGGAGCCGGCCGCGGCCTTGCAGGTGGCCCGGAACTGGCTGCGCGACAGCACCAACGCGGACTTCGCCGACGAGTTCCCCGACCTGGTCGCGGTGCCTCCCGGTCTGGGTCGGCTCGGGCACCGGCTCTGGGCCGGGACCCGGCCGTACGCGCATCCGTACTACTGGGGATCGTTCTTCCTCACCGGGGTGTGAGCCGCCGCCCCCTGTGCTTGGACGGCGCACTGTCCACGCAGAAGCCCAACGCCTCGTTCCCTAGGACAACAGCCATTCGCCGGGGAACGCCGCCAAGACGGCTGCCAACGCGCCCGAAGTCCGGCCGCGCACCACCAGAAACCCGCTCCCGATGACGCGGACCACCGCGTCGTGGTTCGCGTACCAGCGCGAATCACCCACCTCCGGCACGGCCAACGCCGCGAACACGCGCTCGACCCGCAGCCGCTCCTCCTCGCCCTCCAGCTCACGGCAGTCGGTCAACCCGTCTTCGAGGAGCAGCGACTCGGCCAGCACCATCTCCACGCACGCCAGCGAGAACCGGTCGACGAACGGCTCCCACATCTCCACGCGCTTGTCGGCGAGATCCGGTCGCACGAACACCGGCGGGTCGTCCCCGGACAGCGCCACGCCCCAGTACGCGCACGCCTGGTTCTCCACCCGGTGCACGAGCACGCCGTCCCACACCTTCAGCTCGTCCGGTCTGAGCAGCTCGTCCTGGTTGCTGGTCAGGTCGGTTCGCCGGCCGAACAGCGCGTACGCCTCCCGCACCGCTGCGGGCAGCCGCACACCGAGCCGTTCCTCGGCCTCGTCGACGGCGCACCCGTCGTCGTCGCCCAGCGGCGTCACGAAATGCTCGGCGTACTCACGCACGAACCGCCAGGCGCCGTCCCGATCGACCGCCGCCCGCTCCACCGCCGCCGCGATGTCGAACCCCATGCGTCGACACCTTATCGACAGCCGCGGTTCGGGTCTGCACGTCGCTGTGATCGCCCTCGGACTCGGTGATCGGCTGACCGCCGCCCTGCCGCTCACCGAGATCGCGGCACCTGGCGCCGGGCCGCGCTGCAGGCAACCGACGGGCGGAGTGCCTTCCCGGCTCAGTTCGGAGTCAGTGCGGAGGACGGGCGCCCTCGTCGCGCTGGTCCGACAGTTCACCCGGTCGAGTGGAACCGATGCGGGCGGAGACCGGGGCCACGGCGGCGGGGTCAGACGATCATCGACGGCCAGGGCCAGCGGCGGACGCGGTAGGGCAGCCACCAGGCGAAGGCGTCCACGGTGCCGACGAGCCCTTCGTCGATGAGGTGGGCCAGGACGTCCGGGGGGATCGAGTCCGACCGCGCGCCCGGCATCAGGGTTTCCACCGCGGCGAGGTACTCGGGATCGTCGATGACGAAGCGCGACAGGTCACCCGCCCGGCGGTCCCTGACCTCCAGGAAGCCCGGACCGTGCCGGTGGATGCACTTGCACAGGTAGTACGTGCTCCGCCACTGCTCCAGGACCGCGTCGGCGTCGGGGTGGTCCGGCAGGGCGCGCGGCGGGTGGAAGTGGTTCAGGCGGGCCCAGACGTCCTGGTTCCGGCCGGAGATCATGGTCCAGTCGTAGGCGACGCTCCAACTGGTCAGCTCGCGCAGGAAGACCATGAGCCACACCAGGGTCCTGGCGTCCATCCCGCCGGAGAGGTCCACCGGGCTGCCGACGGAGACCTTGCGGACGCCCCTGGCGTACAGGTCCGCGGCCGTGGCCTGCGGGTCGCCCGACGCGGGCTGCTCCCCCATCGCCAACTCCGGCAGGTGCAGGACGGCGTCGTCGTGGTCGCGCCAGAGCAGCAGCGGGACCGGGGCGGGGCGGTGGTCGAATGCCTCGACGGCGGCGGTCACGCGGGCACCTCCTCGATGTCGGGCCGGGTGTGCTCCGGTTCGGCGTCGGGCCGGGGCAGTTTCATCAGGTCCTGGTTGCGGGCAATCGGCGCCACGTGCACGTAGGTGTCGCACTCGGTGAACAGCACCCCGAGCCGCAGCCACTCCGCCAGGGCGTCGGCGATCCGACCAGGGTCGGCGTCCAGCCCCGCCGCGGCGAGCTTGCGCGACAGCGCGCCCGGCGCGTGCGGTTGGTCGAGCAGCCGGAACAGCGCGACCTCCCACGGGTCGTCCAGCCACCGGCTGGTCCAGTCGAAGTCCGCGCGGCGGCTGACGAGCAGGATCCGGTCGCCCAGGTCGGTGTGGCTGAGCCTGCTGGTGGGAAACTCCCGCTGCCACCGCTCGGCGGCGTCGCGCAGCCGGTCCCCGACGTCCTCGCCCACGCCGAGCGAGTCGGAGGTGAACAGGTAGGCCAGGTCCATCAGCTCGGTCCGCGGGAGGTCGTAGTTCATCGCGTACTGCGTGCCGGGCCCCAGGTCGGCGAACCCGAGTTCCGGGCGGTTGAAGTACGGGCTGAACCGCTCGATGACGATCCGCGCGACGCCCTCCACCGGCGGCAGGTGGTGCAGGGCGGGCATCTGCTCGATCACCGGCAGGTAGTCGTCCTCGGTCTCGCCCGGGAAGCCGTAGAGGTAGTTCCACGCGATGGACAGGCCCTCCGACGCCGCGTCGCGCAGCATCCGCACGTTGTGGCAGCCCGTCACGCCCTTGTCCATGATCTTGAGGACCCGGCTGTTGAGGTTCTCGACGCCGGGTTGCACGTTGACCAACCCGGCCGCGGCGAGCGTGGCGAGCTGGCCGCGGTTCATGTTCGACTTGATCTCGTACTGCATGCGCAGGTCGTACCCGGACTCGATGATCGCGGGCAGCAGGGTGCGCACGTAGTTCATGTCCAGGATGTTGTCCACGACGAACATGTCCAGCACCTGGTGCTTGCGCACCAGCTCGACGATCTCGTCCCAGAAGACGTCCGGGCTCTTGCTGCGGAACTGCATGAACGACCCGTTGAGCCCGCAGAACGTGCAGTGGTGCTTCTCGCCCCACCAGCAGCCGCGAGCGCCTTCCACGACCAGCTTCGGGTCCAGCCAGTCGCGCACCACCGACTCGTCGAGGCGCTCGAAGTAGCCGTCGTACTCCGGCGCCACGATCTGCGCGGGCGCCAGCGGTGTGGTCACCATGGGGTTGACGACCGCCGCGCCGTCGTCGTCCCGCCAGCACAGGCCGGGCACCGCGGTCGGCGGTTCGCCGGCGCGCATCGCCCGGACCAGGGCGGGGAAGGAGACCTCGCCCTCACCGCGCAGCACGTAGTCGACGAACGGGAAGTTGCGATGGATCGCCTCGCCCTGCACGCCGTCGCAGTTCGCCCCGCCCATGGCCACGCGGACGTGCGGCAGGATCCGCTTGAGCTCCTTGGCCACCGCCAGCGCGGGCACGTTCTGCTGGAAGGTGGACGTGAACCCGACCAGGTCCGGGTTGCGCTCGGCGATGCGCCGAGCGGTCTGCGCGACGAACTCGGGCGCGGTCTCGTGCAGCTCCAAGGACATCGCGCGCTGCTCGTCCGGCATCGGCACCAGCTCGGCCAGCTCGTCCTCACGCCAGTGCGGGTCGTCGTAGAGCGCCGAGGTGAACACCCAGTCGCCGACGCCCTGGAAGTAGGTGTCGAGCGAGTAGAAGTAGTAGTCGCGGACGGTGAACGACCTGCGCTCGGCGATCCAGTCCACGTAGTCCAGGTTGGCGTGCACGACCTCGACCGAGGTACCGGGGACCTCGCGGCGCACCGCCGTGCTCAGGATGCCCAGCGCCAGCGAGGGCACGTCTATCAGTGCCCACGGCATGTTGACCAGAACGATTCGCACTGCGGCTCGCTTTCGTCGTGCTCGCGTCTGTGGTGTCCGGATCCGGTAGGGGTGGGAGGCGGGCGATCGGGTACCGCCCGCCTCTGCCACCTCCGGTGGCGTGCCGTCAGAAGCTGACCTTGACGGACACGCTCACCTCGACACCGCGGCTCTGGTCGCGGTTGCCGCTGATCGGGTCGTTCTTGATGACGCGCTTGCGCATGTGGTCACCTCCCTCCGGTGGTCGGGGCGCACGGGTCCGGCCCGGTGCCGGGGCCCTCGTTCATCCCGTCTTCGCGGGGGCGGAGATCTCCCGCCCCCCGAGTGCCGTCGCGACGAAGCTCACGACGGAGCCGATGATCTGGCGGTGGACCGCGTCGGTCCGGCCCTCGTGGCCGGACGGGGTCCACTGGAGCTCGGGCTCGACGCCGTGCGCCTCCAGCGCCGCGACGTAAGCGGCGACCTGGTCCGGCGGGCAGCGGTCGTCCTCGGTGGCGGCCAGGACCAGCACCGGCGCCCGCACGGAGGCGACGTGGGACATCGGGGACGCCGCGGCGTACGCGGCGGGCCGCTGGTCGGGGTCCCCGCCGAAGATGCGCCGGTCGAGGGCCCGCACGGCGGGAGTCGCGCCCCGGTAGGCGGCGACGTAGTCCGCGATCGGGTTGACCGCCGCGACCGCGTGCCACAGCTCCGGCTGGACGCCCGCGGCGAGCAGGGCGAGGTAGCCGCCCCACGACGTGCCCACCACCGCCGTGCGGTCCTCGTCGGCCACGCCCGCGGCGACCAGGTGCTCGCGCACGGCGGCGAGGTCGAACAGCTGCGTGTGGCCGGGCCCGTCGGAGAAGTCGTTGCGCCAGGCCGGGCCGTAGCCCGTCGAGCCGCGGTAGTTCGGCCTGGCCACGGTGCAGCCGATGCCCGTGAAGACCGAGACCAGGCCGTCGTAGGCGTCGCGGGCGGCGGCGTGCGGGCCACCGTGCAGCAGGAACACGGTGGGATGCGGTCCGGGCGAGTCCGGCGCGGTGAGCAGCGTGTGCACGGGTCCGGCCGGGGTGTCGACCCACACCTCGCTCGTCACGCCCGCCACGGTCGCGTTCCGCGGGCCGAGCGACCACCGTCCCGAGGCGGTGCGCAGGTGCGGCGGGTGCGTCGCGTCGGTCCACACGTAGTGCAGGTCGCCGTCGGGCTGCACCTGGGCGGCCAGGATGCTGCCGCGCGGCGTCGGCACGGGCGCGTCGGCCCGCCGCTCCAGGTCGAGCTCGCGCAGTTCGGACCGGGCGTGCCGGTCCCGGCGCACCAGGACCCGCCGCCCGTCGGGGTACCAGGTCGGCGCGATCTCGGTGTCGGAGTCGAACCACCGCAGCTCGCGGACGCCGCCGTCCGGGGTCCACTCGGCCAGGCGGTACGCGGTGTCGTCAGAGGTGGTCAGCAGCAGCCGTGCCGGGCCTTCGACCGGGGCGAACCCCGAGACCCACAGGGCTCGTCCCGGCAACCGCAGCGGCAGCCGTTCGCCGGTGGCCAGGTCCAGCACCACCGCCGGCACCGAGTCCTCGGCGTCGCGGGCGAGCACGGCGAAGCGGCCGGAGTGGGACAGGTCGACGAGCGTGGTGTGGCCGTCGAAGTCGCCGACGTGGTCCACCCGGCCGTCCGGGCTCCTCCGGTAGACCGAGAGGCCGTCGTGGCCGACGCCGACCGCGGCGGTGCCGTCCGCGGACATGGCGAGCCCGGCCGCGCGCCCGGGCGGCAACCCGGCGTCCTCGGAGTCGCCGCCGCCGAACGGGGTGATCCGCCAGCGGCCGACCCCGGTGAGGTCGTCGTCGAACCACCACACGTGAGCGCCGGTCGGGTCGATCGCGCAGCCGACGGTGCCCTGCGGTCGGTCGGTGACCTGACGCGCGCCCGCGGCGGACCAGGCGAACACCTCGCACCGGCCGTCCGCGTCGCCGGTGTGGACGGCGCGGTCGGGCGCGAACTCGGCGAAGGCGGGCACCTCCGGGAAGAACACCTGGACGTCGATCTTCACGGCGGTCACTCCTCAACCGGCTCGGGGGTGCGGTCGGCCGCGGACGACGCCGCCAGGGATCGCACGGTCGCGGTCGTGTAGAGCGCGATCGCGACCAGCGCCGCCCCGAGCACCGCGGCGACGAAGGCCGGGGCGAGCGCGGCGACGAGCACGCCCGCCACCAGGGGCGCCACCGCGCCGGTGCCCTCCCCGACGACGCCCAGCGCGGTCCCGACCCGGCCCTGCATCCCGTCCGGGGTGCTGGTGATCGCCTTGCTCTGGAACGCGATGCTCAGCGCGGGGGTGAGGGCCGACACCGCGGCCAGCAGGACGCCCATCACCACCGGTGGCGGGGTGGTGGTGAACCCGAACGCGACGAGGACGACCAGCCACGAAACGACCAGGACCAGCCGGGTCGGGGCGAAGCGGCGCAGGAAGAAGGGCGCGACCAGCGCCCCGCACAGGCCCGCCACCCCGGCCGCGGTGAGCAGCAGGCCGATGGTCGCGGCGGACGCGCCGTGCAGGCGCGCGACGAGGATGACGTGGAAGTACAGCGCGCCCAGCACCAGGTTGACGCCCCCGGCCCACGTGACCATGAACCGCAGGAACGGCTCGGCCCACAGGAACCGCACGCCGTCGGCGAAGTCCCGCAGGAAGAAGGACTTGCGGTCTTCGGTCCGCGCCGGTCGCAGCTCCGAGCTGAGCAGGCCCGCGCACAGGGCGGTGACCGCGTAGGAGAAGGCGTGGACGAGGAAGGGCGCCCAGGGCGCGAACTGGTACAGGCCACCGCCGATGCCCGGTCCCGCGAGCTTGGCGGCCTTCTCCCTGGCCTGCAGGGCGCCGAGCGCGCCCTCCGGGTCGTCCTTCGGGAGGATCGCGCGGATGGCGCCCGACGCGGCCGCCGCGTAGCAGGCGGTGGCCACGCCCTCGACGACCGCGGCGGCGAACAGCACCGGCAACGACGCCCGGCCCGTGAGCACCACGAGCGCGATCACCGTCGCCGCGCAGGCCGCGACCAGGGCGGAGACCACCATCATCGGCCGGCGCGGCACGCGGTCCGCGTAGACGCCCGCCACCGGGGAGACCAGCACCTCGGCCAGACCGACCACCGTGCCCAGCACACCCGCCGTCACCGGCGAGCCGCCGAGCAGCAGGACCAGCACGGGCAGCACCAGCGCCGAGGCGTGCGAGCCGAGCAGGGCGGCCGCGCCACCGAGCCAGAACAGCCGGAAGTCCCGGTGTCCGCGCACGCTGGTACCGACCACCGACATCCGTCGTTCTCCCGTCTTCCGCGATCACGAAATCAAATCCATGCGACGAACAGAGTCCGGCGAGGGGTTCAAGACCGCACTTTTCGGCGGTAAAACGAGACTGGAGCCAGCCTTATCTCGGGTCCGACAACCACCGTTCCACCAGGGCGGTGGATGCTTCCCCGGAATTTATACATGCCCCGCCAAGACTCGTCATGCACCCCGGCAGAGCAATTCCGCTGGCGTACGGACCAGGGATAACTCCGGCGGATGCCACCCGCGCGGAGATCCGAAGCAATGGGCTTCGTTCGGTATTGCGAAACCGCAGCGGCCCGGCGATCCTGCGCCCGCCGAAATCATCGCAATGCAGGTAGCGGAGGTACGAGCGCAAGAGGCGCGCTCACGGTGGCGGCTGCCGTCCACCGTGACTTCGACCGGCACGGCATGACGACCGGCTGCGCCGCCCCAAGACGGCGCAGCCGGCCGAGTCCCCCGTCAGCCGGTTGTCGTCCGGTCGAACACCCGAGCCGGTTCGGGCGCGGTTGCGCCCGACGCCGGAACCGCGTTGCACCGTTGCTACCACCGCGTTCGACCACCCGGTACGTCTTCGCATACCGCGAGAATCGTTCCTTGACGTTGCCGGGGCCGGTTGCGATCCTTGTTTTTTCGCGCGAGTGTCCTACCGTCCGCAGACAGGGGCACGAAATGGCCGTGGACATGTCTTTCCTGATCGCGGATCCGGATTATTACGAACCGTGGGACACCATCGATCCCGGCGTGCGCTATTCCCCCGCGCACGCGCCCGAGGGGTGGACGCGGCTGCACGACGGCGCGTGGACCCACTGGGGACCACCCGGGCTCGTCCTGCCCGACCAGGGCTGGAAGGTGCACGTGTCCAGCTCCCTGCGCAACGCGCGGTCCGTGCTGGCGATCGTGTCGTCGGCGTGCGTCGAACTCGGGGTGCCGTTCAAGCACCTCGCGGGCGAGCGCACCTTCCTCATCGCGCACGACAAGCACGCCGCCAGGCCGCAGAGCGGCAAGTTCTGCACCCTGTACCCGCCCACCGAAGAGCGCGCGCTGCTGCTGATGAGGCGCCTGTCGGCGGACCTGGCCGGTGTCGACGGGCCGTTCGTGCTCACGGACCGGCGATTCGGCGACAGCACGTGCGTGTCCTACCGGTATGGCGCGTTCCGCGGCCGCAGCAGGGTCGACGCGGACGGCAACCACGTGCCGACCATGACCCGTCCGGACGGGCAGGTCACGGACGACGAGCGCGGGCCCGCCTTTCGCCTGCCGCACGGCGTCTCCGACCCGTTCCGCGAGACCACGCCCGCGCGTGCCGCCGGACCGGTCACCATGCACGGCTACACGTTCGACTCCGTGCTGCGGCACAGCAACGCCGGTGGCGCCTACCGGTTCCGCACCGGCGACGGCGCCACCGTGTTCGTCAAGGAAGCCAGAGCGCACAACGGTTACACCGCGGACGGCGTCGACGCGAAGACCCGGTTGGCCGAGGAATACCTGGTGTTGCGCGAGGTCCACGCCCGCGCACCCGGCGTGTGCCCGCGGCCGGTGGAGCTGTTCCACCACTGGGAGCACAGCTACCTCGTCTCCGAGTTCATCCCGGGCGGGTCGCTGTACCGGTGGATGGTGACGAACAACCCCGCGGTGCTCGACGACGCGGACGCGGCGGCGTACGCCGGGTACCACGAGCGCTGCCTCGGGCTCCTCGACCAGCTCGACGCGCAGCTGCGCGCGTTGCACGACCTGGGTTTCGTGTTCATCGACCTCAGCCCCACCAACGTCCTCGTCGACGACGAGGACCGCGTCCGGCTGGTCGACTTCGAGGCGGTGCAGCCCGTCGACCGCGTGCGGCGGTACATGGGCACACCGGGCTACCTGCACCCGGACCCGCGGGCCGTGGCCGAGCACGACCCGGCGGAACTCGACCGGTACGGGTTGTCGGCGCTGGCGCTGCTCCTGGTGTTCCCGCTGCACGAAGTGGCCGAACGCCACCCGGCCGCGCTCGACCACCTGCACGCGGACCTGGCCGAGGCGGCTCCCGTCGAGCCACGGTTGTGGCGGTGGGCCACGCACTGCCACGAACGCGGCGAAGACACCCGCCTGCCCACCCCTGCCGCCGTTCGGGCGGACCCGATCGCCGCGCTGCACGACCTGGCCGAGCGAACCGCCGACGCCATCGAGGAGATGGCGCAGCCGGACCACCCGGCACGGGTCTACCCCACCGTCCCGCTCGGGCACCAGACGAACACCCGGGCGTTGGCCGCGGGCACCGCGGGCGTGGTGCACGCGCTGCACCGCGCGGGTCGCGCGATCGACCCGGCGATCGTCCGGAGGCTGCGCGACGAATCGTTGGCGTCAGCCGAGACCACCGCACCCGGCCTGCTCCACGGCAGTGCGGGCATCGCGGGCGTGCTGGCCGAACTCGGCGAGGGTGACGCGGCCGAGAAGCTGCTCGACGAGGCAGCCGCACATCGCCTCAACCACACCTCCGGCACGTTGGGCGGCGGCGCGGCGGGCACCGCGCTCGGCTTGCTGGCCCATCACCGGCGCACCGGTGGACAGCGTTGGCTGGACTTGGCCTCGGGGTTGCTCGAACGCGTGCCGGACGGTGACGAGCTGACCGCCCGCCTGGGTGCGTCCACCCGCTCCGGACTGGTCAGCGGTCGGGCGGGTGTGGCGCTCGCGCTGTACCACCTGCACCGCGCCACCGGGGACGATCGGCTGTTCGCGCGCGGAATGCGGCTGCTGGGCGAGGAACTCGCCTACGCCGTGCCCCTGCCGGGCGGCGGCGTCGGCTTCCGCGTCGCCCGCAACGACCGGCGCGTCTACCCCTACCTGTTCGCGGGCAGCGCGGGTTACGCCTGGGTCCTGTCCCGCTTCCTCGCGCACCGGCCGGACGCGGAGTTCGACGTGCCCGTCGACGTCGACCTGACCGCCACCGAGGTGCTGTCGCGGTGCCTGGACGCGTGCACGGCCCGCTTCACGGTGTTCCCCGGCCTGTTCCCGGGGCTGGCGGGCCTCGTGACGACGCTGGCCGACGCCGGCAGGCGGCTCGACCGGCCCGACCTCGTGGACGCCGCGCTGTCCAGCGCCCGCGGCCTGTTCAGGCACGCGGTGCCGCACGGGAGCGGAGCAGGCTGGCTCGGCGAGCCAGGTCAGCGGATCTCCACCGACCTGTGGTCGGGCGGAGCCGGCGTCCTGGTCGCCCTGCGACTCCTGCTCGACGCCCTCCAGACTCCCCCGGCACCACGTCGAGGGGACACGGGTGGAAGGAGTGATCAGCATGGAGGAAGTCCTGTCCTTGCAAGCTGAGGTGGCGCCGGAGGACGACCTCATGGCGTGCAACGTGCTCACCATGAGCAGTCGAGGCAGCGTCTGCCTGTGACGCCACCGCTCGTCGCCGCTTGTCGGGCACCGGCACCGCGCCCGGCAAGCAGCGACGCGTGTTCCCGCACGCGTTCCGCCCCGGAACGGCACACGTCCCTCGAGACCTGGCCGCTGCCGCGCCGACTCCGCACGTCCCGTCGGGGTCAGGCGCCTTCCTGGTTGGTGGTCAGGAGGCGGGCGAGCCAGTCGGTGCGGGTTCGGCGGGCGGTGGTCGAGATGCGCGCCTGCGGGTAGAGGGCGTCGAAACCGTGGAAGCCGCCCGACCAGACGTGGAGTTCGGCTTCGCCGCCGGCGGCCCAGATGCGGGTGGCGTAGTCGGTGGCCTCGTCGCGGAAGACCTCCGCGGAGCCGGTGTCGACGTAGGTGGGCGGCAGGCCCGAGAGGTCCTCGGCCAACGCGGGTGAGACGTAGGCGGGCACCTCGTCGCCGCTGAGGTCACCGAGGAGGGCGCGCCAGCCGAACGCGTTCATCTCGCCGGTCCACACACCGGGCACGCCGGAGTACTGGCGGCTGGACGTGCTGGTGTTGCGGTGGTCGAGCATGGGGCAGATCAACACCTGCGCGGCGATCGCCGAGGTGCCGAGGTCACGTGCCAGCAAGGTGAGGCCGGCGGCCAAGCCGCCACCCGCGCTCGCGCCGGCCACGATTATCCGCGCGGGGTCGACGCCCAGTTCGGCAGCGTGCTCGGCGACCCAGAGCAGTCCACGGTGGCAGTCCTCGACGGGCGTGGTGCCGGTGGCCTCCGGTGCGAGCCGGTACTCCGCGGAGACGACGACCGCGCCGAACTCGTCGAGCCACTCCAGCGGGATGTCGATCTGCGAGAACCGGTCGCCCATGACCATGCCGCCACCGTGCATCCAGTACACGCAGGGGGCGGCGGGGGCGCGGTGCGAGGGGCTGAAGATCGACAGGTGGATCGGGGCGCCGTCCTCGGCCGGCACGGTGACCTCGCGCCGGTCGACCTGCCGGTGGGCGAGGAGGGGTTCGAGGGGCGTGGAGGGGTACTGGCGCAGTTGCGCCAGGACTTCCGCGTCGAGCCGGGGCACGAGGGGCATCCCGGCCAGCAGTTCGCGCAGCTCGGGGTCCAGGGCGGGGCGGGCGGTCGTCATGTCATCGCCTTTCGTCGGGTGGTGCGGGAGGGTCGGGCGGGAAGCGGGCCGCGTCACCGGGACGGGAAGGCGGCCTTGCCGCGGACCGGGACCTGGTCGCCGTACACGGGCTCCCCGACCAGCAGCTCGCCGATCCGGGCCACGATGGCCCGTGCGGCCTCGCCGGCGAAGGCCCGGTGGTGGTCCTCCTCGCTGGTCCAGCCCTCGATGACGTGCACGACGTCGGGATCGGACGCGGAGCGCGAGACCAGGTAGACGACGCAGTGCTCGCTCGCGCCGGGGCTCCCCTCGTCCAGGCCGGTCAGCAGGAGGTCGACCAGCCGGTCGCCCAGGCCGGGAGCGGCCGTCAGGGTGGCGCTGAAGCCGTAGGTGGCGATCATGTGTCTTCCTCTCAGCGAGGGACTGTGCTGCCGCCATTCAACCCGTCTGAGCAGGGAAAACGTAGAACTATCCTCTCTACAACTTGCACGATCCTCTCAACTTCGAGAGTTTCGGACTCGAAAGGTGCTGCAATGGGCGCATGTGCCTCGAAGAGCTCCGCGCGCTGCTGACCCGACACGCCGGACCCGACTGGACCACCGCCATCGACGGCGTCCTCATCTCGAAGGTCGACCGGCCCGACCCACCCGCGCCCTCCATGTCGGGCACGGTCCTCGCGGTCATCGCCCAAGGCGCGAAACGCCTCGCCCTGGGCGACCGGATCTACGAGTACGGCCCCGGGCAGTACCTGGTGGCCTCCGTCGACCTGCCCGTCACCGGGCAGTTCACCCGCGCGGACCCCGAGCAGCCGGCGCTCGGCTTCGGCCTCGTGCTGGAACCCTCCGCCATCGCCGAACTGCTGCTGCAAGCCGGTCCCGGCGACCTACCGCGGGCCGGTGAGGGCATCCCGTCGGGGATCGCCGTCAGCGACGCCTCCGCCGAGCTGATCGAAGCGGTGGTCCGGTTGCTGCGCCTGCTCGACGAGCCCCGCGACCGGGCCGTGCTGGCGCCGCTGGTCAAACGCGAGATCCTCTGGCGCGTGATCACCGGCGAGCAGGGGGCGACGGTTCGCCAGCTCGGGCTGGCCGACAGCGGCCTCAGCCACGTCTCGCGGGCCGTGCGCTGGATCCGCGAGCACTACGCGCAGCCCTTCCGGGTCGACGACGTGGCGCGCATGTCCGGCATGAGCACCTCCGCGTTCTACCGCAACTTCCAGGCGGTGACCGCGATGAGCCCCATCCAGTTCCAGAAGCAGATCCGGTTGCAGGAGGCCCGGCTGCTGCTAGCCACCCACCCGGGCGATGTCACGGCGGTCGGCCGCCGGGTCGGCTACGACAACCCGTCGCAGTTCAGCCGGGAGTACCGCCGCCTGTTCGGCGAGCCCCCGAGCCGGGACGCGGCCCGCCTGCGGGAGGTCCGGCGCGCCCCGGCGGGGGTGCTGACGTGATCGGGGGCGGAAGCGGGAAGAGGATCGTGCCAGACGAAGGCAGGATCGTTCTATCGTTTCAGCAGGTCAGGGCGATTGAATGGGATCACCGCTGCTCCTTCGGCGAAGAAGGAGCCGGACTTGTCGAGTCCCACCAGACTGCGCGGAGCACCCATGAAAACGGTCCTGATCACTGGCACCTCCTCCGGTTACGGACGGGAGACCGCCCTCCACTTCCACTCCCGGGGGTGGAACGTCATCGCGACGATGCGCACCCCGCGTGCGGACGTCCTCCCCCAGTCGGACCGGCTCCGCGTCGTCGGGCTCGACGTGACCGAGCCCCGGAGCATCGCCGCCGCGATCGAGGAGGCGGGTCCCGTCGACGTGCTGGTGAACAACGCGGGCGTCCCGTCGATCAGCGTGTTCGAGGGCACCTCCATGGCCCGCGTGCGGGAGGTGTTCGAGACCAACACGTTCGGCGTGATGGCGATGACCCAGGCGGTGCTGCCCCAGTTCCGCGAGCGCGGCTCCGGTGTGGTGGTCAACGTGACGTCCAGCGTGGTGCTGGGCCACATGCCGCTTTCCGCCGTCTACAAGGCGAGCAAGATGGCCGTCGAGGGGTTCACCGCGTCGCTCGCGCTCGAACTCGCGCCCTTCGGCGTGCGGGCGAGGGCGGTCCAGCCGGGCGCCTGCCTGACGACGAACTTCGCGGCCAGGGCGACGAACGGCACCTCGGTGGACGACCTGGTCCCGGCGCCCTACGCACCGTGGGCGAGGAAGGCCATGGCCGCCTTCACGAGCCAGGACATGTTCACCCAGGAAAGCGACGTCGCCGAGGCGGTGTGGCTGGCTGCTCACGACACGACCGGTCAACTGCGGTTCCCGGCCGGTCCCGACGCCGTCTGGCTCGCCCAGGCGAAGTGATCGTCCAGCGAGGCGGGTGAACCGACCTGGTGACGGCTGGACCGCTGGTCCGGCAATTGGGCGGACGCCGGGTGTGCACCGCGCCGGCCCGCTGAGCGGATGTCGTGCCCGGCCCCTGAGGGCAGGACCATGCCCGTAGCCTACGGGCATGGGGAGATCACGGCAGTTGCCGTTGACCAGGGACGAGTTCGACAGCATCTACGCGAAGGTCACCCGGCTCACCGTCGAGGTGGTCATCAGGACCGAGGACGGTGTCCTGCTGACCCGGCGCGGGATCGAGCCGTGCCTGGGGCAGTGGCACCTGCCCGGCGGCACGGTGCTGTTCGGTGAGAGCCTCGTCGACGCGGTGCGACGGGTGGCGCGCGACGAGTTGGACGTCGAAGTCGCGGTCGGAGAGCAACTCGGCGTCATCGAGTACCCGAACCTGCTCGCCTCCGGCTACCGGGGTTGGCCGCTGGGCCTGGCCTTCGACACCCGCATCGTCTCGGGAGTGCCCACGCGCACCGAGCAGAGCGAGCACATCGCCTACTTCCGGACCCTGCCCCACGACGTCATGCACGACCAGGCCGTGTTCATCACCGGTCGCGGGCTGGCCGCCCCCGCCGGGACCTGATCACCGCCCGCTCGGCGTGTTGCCCGTCTTCGTGTTGTCGACGGCGGGCGGCGATGCCGATGGGCGTGTAGGCGCTGCCGGCAACCGGCCGACCTCGGACACGGGGTGGCCCACCGCCCCCGCGATCCGGTCTTCGCCATCGTCAACGGGTCACCGCAGGCGATGGCGGGACGAACTCGCCCGGGCGGTCACGGTCGTGGTGGCGGTGTGCGCGTCGTCCGCCGCGTGATGACCCGGGTGGGGCGTGGGGAGGATCGCGGCCAGGTCCCTTGATCCCCGGCTTGCGGTGACTCGCCGTCGGCGATGTCGTCGTCCTTGGCGGAGGTCGGCAACGACTGTCCAACTCGGACTGTCGGCGCGACCGGGCCGACGTCGCCGGCTCCGCCAACCGGAGTTTCGTGATGGCGTCGCCCCGGTGGGGCTGCGGCCGGGTGGTCCTTGTGCCGAGGCGAGATTTCGCGCCCCGGTCCAGAGTCGGACCAAGGCCGGGCGGACAGCTCGTCTCGACCGGGGTCGACGGACTACCCGAAGACCTCGTCGAGCAGGAGAGTGAACTCCCCTGCCGTCGGCACGCGGTCGGCCTCGAGCAAGACGATCACCCGGCCGAGAGCGGCGGGGACGGGCGCACCCGACGGTGTTATGAGCTTGCGGCACGATTGGGCGGCGTGATGGCGGTTGCCGACGGTGAAGTGAGCCCCTGCCGCCTCGCGCAGCAGCAGCGCGGCGCGGTCGACCTCGCCCCGAGGCCAGTGCGAGCTCGGCCCGGCAGTCCGCGACGTGGGCCCGTAGGAGTTGCCGGACCGCACGTACAGCGCGTGCGCCGGCCCGTGGTAGCGGTCGGCCTCTTCAAGGCTGCCCAACGCCAGGCTCGCCCGACCCAGCAGGTTGTACGTGCTCGCCGTGCCCGCGTCGTCGTCCAGCTCCACGTACAGGCTCAGGGCGTGCAGAGCGGTGCCGAGGGCCTTCTCGAACGCGCCGGACCGCTGTTCCACGCCGCCGAGGCCGTCGACCGCGTTCGCCCGACCCGCCGGGTCGTCGATCCGGTCGAGGATGGCGAGCACGGCTCGGACTGCGCCGTCGACCGTTCGTAATCGCCGTTCTCGCAGTACGCGCGCGCCAGGGACTGGCGGAGCCGCACCTCCTCGCAGTACGCGCGCGCCAGGGACTGGCGGAGCCGCACCTCGACGTGCCCGTCGCCTCGCGGCTTACCGCGTCGACCGCCTCCACGTGGGTGCTGAGCCAGTCCTGCCGGCGGGCGCCCGGGTAGGCGAAGTCGGACATGGCCCACGCCAGTTGCCACGTGTACGGGCGCAGATCCCGTCGGTCGCCGTCGTGATCGCCGCCGGCACGTTGTCGTACTCCTCCGCGAACCACCACAATGCCGCTGCGCTGTCGCGGACGTTGTCCAGAATGAGCAGCAGGTCCCGCCCGTCCACCACGCTGCGCAGGTAGGCGCCGCGACCGTCCGCGTCGGGTGGGATCGGCCGCGTCGGCACGTGCAGCGCGTCCAGCACCATCCGGACGGCCGCGTCGGGCGCCACGGCGGGTCCGCGCGGGTCGAAACCGTGCAGGTCCACGTAGACCTGCCCGTCGGGCAACAGGTCCCGCGCCGACCCGCCCCACAGGTGGTCGTTTCCGATGTCCACGTCGATCCGGTCGTAGAAGTCCGGGCCGGTCGCGCAGGAAGCGTGAGAACAGCGCTTTCCGTTCCGGATCGAAGTGCGATTCGCACTGGAACGACTTGTCGACGAATCGAACCGAACGACCCGACCGAGGCCGTGACGTCGTCAACTGTTGCGGCACGGCGATGAGGATTCGTTGGATCAGCGTTGCATCGCCTGCTCACGGGAGGGCGACGCGGTGGGGACAGTCGCGTGTCGTGGCGGCGGTATCGGGTGAGGTTGGGGTTCGGCTTGGCGACCGCCTGTTACCGGCAGGGCCTGCCCGGCAGCGGTCGGTGGAGGACCTGGGCACCGATCCCGGCCTTGCCCTGCGAGTCGCACCAGCGCATCCGCACCGCCGACGCTCGTGGCCGAACAGCCGGGCGAGGCTGTTCGCCCTTTCGGGTGCAGAGATTCGAGTGCGGACAACCGCAGGTGCAGGTCCTCGGGGCTGAGGACGGCGCACCGCCTGAGCAGTGCCGGGCCGTGGGTTGGCCCTCGCGGCGCGACGGCGGCGAACACCAGCAGTAACGATACCAGCCAAGTGGCGATAACTGCCGTGTCACCGCAGGTGGCTGTCACGAAGTTGTGTAGTGTACCCTATTCTACGCCTCCAGGCGTAGAATGGATTGGAGGCTTCAGTTGTCGCCAAGCACGCCACTCGCCACAAGGTCAAGTGCCATCGATCTCAGTGTGGTGAATTTGCGCGTCTTGCTCTCCAGCAAGTCGTCGCGCGTGGACGCGGCCGTCGCGTCGATTGTGGCGAGGGTCCACAATACGACCCTGTCCGCAGATACGCAGGGACAACGTGACTAGCGTTCACAACTCTGTCGACCTCGTTCCGCAGGGAGACGGCTGCTTGCTGTCCGAGGCGTTCTTCGCGGAAGTGTGCGAAGGCCCGGTGCGCGGCGAGGTGATGCACGTCCTTCGCCGCATCGAGAACACCCAGCGCAAGCTGCTCATTCTCGGATTCGAACGGGAAACGCGCGAGCGGGCCGACGTCGAAGTGCTCGTCCCGGACCTGGGGGAAGCCTGGGACCTCCTTCTCCTCGCCGAGGACGCGGCACCGGGTGTGGTCGATGAGGTCATCATGTTCCCGACCGTCGGCCTGTGGTTCAGACGTGCCCTTGAGACCGTCGTCGACGGACACGTCGACACACCCGCGAAGCGGGCGGAGATCGGGGTCGTGCACGCGGTCGCAGCCGCTGCCGCCCTGCGAGCCGGGTTGTCGTTCGACATCAGGGTGCCGGTCACCCAGGGCGTCGTCAGCCTGCCCACAGTGGGGCAGTACGAGATCGCCGTCGACCCTTCGGTCGACTTCGTGCCGCTGCACCACTCGGAAGCGGGCACGAAGGTGGAGCACGTCAAGTTCCGACCGGTCCGCAGACACCGTTCGACGGCGTCGGGAGTGGTGCTGGAGGTGGTCTTCGAAGACACCGACCCGCACCGGGCGTTCGCGGACAACCCCGCCGCGCCGGATCCGCTCAGCGACACCGAGTTCGAGCGCTGGTGCGCTCAGCTCGACGCCGCCTGGGAGACCCTGGTCGGATGGGATCGGCGTTACGCTGAAGAGTTGTCCGTCGGGCTCCTGAGCCTGGCACCGCTCACCCGCGAGGGCAAGCTGGTCGGCGCCTCCTCGGCGTCGGCGTTCGGCGCGATAGCGCTGTGCGAGAAGCCATCGGCCGACGAACTCGCCGACGCGCTCGTGCACGAACTCCAGCACTCCAAGCTGAACGCGGTCCTGGAGTGCGCGAGTCTGCATCGGACGGACGAAGTGGACTACTTCTACGCGCCCTGGCGTGACGACCCCAGGCCCTTGAACGGTGTCCTGCACGGGATCTACGCGTTCACCAGCGTGGTCGAGTTCTGGCGCGCACGACGCGGCCTGGTCTCGGAGGGCCGGGCCGCGAAAGCCGACTACGCCTTCGTCCTCAGAGCTCTGCAAGTGCGCATGGCCATCGACGACATCGCCTCCACGGCACAGCTCAACCACTGGGGACGGATCTTCCTGGACAAGCTGTCGAGCCGCCTGGCCGTCTGCGAGGACGACCTGACGGAGGCCGATCGCACCGGCCCCGTCGCGAAGCTCGTCGCCGATCACCGCGCCCTGTGGCGCGTCAGGCACGTCGTGCCGGACGGACCGGGCATCGCCCGACTCGCCGACGCCTACCTCGCCGGCGAGGCGAAACTCACGGGGTCCACCCTGGACCACCGGATCGCGGAGGAACCCGTGCCCGGTGCGTCGGATCGCGCGCCGCTGTTCAAAGCCCAAGCCCTCGGTCTGGCGACCACCCACGCGGACCCAGCCGATCTCGCGTGCGCGGCCGGCGACGTCGAGGCGGCCACCGCCGCCTATCGACGACGCCTGGAAGCCGACCCCGATGACGAACAGGCGTGGGCCGGTCTCACGCTCACCCTGAACACCGCTCGGCCAGAGGTCGCCCGCGCGCTGCACCGGGAACTCCGGACGCGTGCCGTCGATCGCCCGGACCCGGTGCGGCTGGCCGGGTGGTCGGCGGGCTGAGCGGCGTCACAGCTGCATCGTGTCGATGTCGCAGTTCGCTCGGATGAGCTTGGTGGCCAGGACGGTCGTGGGGTGCTTCTCGCCCAGCACGAGGCGGAGCTTTTCGACCGTCCTGGCCTGCAGCGCCGCGGACTCCTCGAGCCCTCCCAGGTTCCGCAGGTCGATCGCGAGGTTCAGCGCCGCGGCCAACGTCGACGGGTGGTCGCCGCCCAGCACCGCGGTCGACCGGGCCACGACGTCCTCGTCCATCTCCTTCGCCCGCGTGTGCTCACCGAGCGCCGCCAGGTCGCTGGCCAGGTTGGTGGCGCTGACGAGCGCGAACGGGTGATTGCTGTCGAAGATCCGGTGCAGCGTGCCGGTCACCGACTCGTTGAGGTCACGCGCCCGCTCCAGCCGGCCCGCCAGCCGGTAGTTCACCGCGAGGTTCGTCGCCGCGATGAGCGTGTGCGGGTGCTCCGCGCCCTGGATCTCCACGAAAAGCTGGTGGCTGCGCTCGGCCATCTCCATGGCACCGGTGATGTCGTCGAGGTGCCGCAGGTCGACCGACAGGGTCATCAGCGACGTGATCGAGTCGAGGTGCCGTTCGCCGAACCTCCTCCGGTACCGGTTGTAGCACTCCTGGGCGAGCACCCTCCCGCCCATGTGATCCCCCGTCCGGCACCGGGTGACCGCGAGGTTGCGAGCCGTACCGATGGTGTGCGGGTGATCCTCACCCAACAGCTCCCGCTGTCGCGCGAGCGTGACTTCCTGCATCGCCCGTGCCGCCTCGTAATTGCCGAGTTCACGCAGATCCGTGGCGAGCGCGCCTTGCGAGCGGTGCGTCCACAAGTGGTCCGAGCCCAAGACCGCCAGACGTCGATCGAGCGTGTCGACATCAAGCCGGTGCGCCCGGTCGAAGGACCCCACGAGCCGGTAGCAGCCCGCGAGGTTGTGGGCGTAGCGCAACGTGTTCGGATCATCGTCACCGAGCACCCGGCACGCCCGCTCGTAGGCGTCCTCCTGCACCGCCAGTTCGTCGTTGAACCGGCCCTGCGAGCGCAGGTCGGCCGCGACGGTGTCCATCATGCTGATCACCTGCTCGTGGTCATCGCCGACCGCCGCGCGCAGCATCTCGTAGGTCCGGTTGTTCATCAGGGTCGCTTCCTGCGCCTTGCCCGCACGCCGCAACCCCGCCGCGTGCAGCCGGCGCATCTCCAGCGTTTCCAGGCTGTTCTCGCCCAGCATTCCCCGCCACACCTCGACGCCGTGCTCGGACAGGTCGATCGCGCCGTCGTAGTCGCCGCTGGCCAGCAGGTACTTGACGAAGTTCGTCATCATCGCGCGCGCCCAGGTGAACTGGCAGTCCATCGCCTCCGACGCCATCACGTGCGGCAGCAGCTCGGCGTACCGCTGCCAGTTCGCCGCGTCCTCCGCCACCTGGGGGTCGCCGCTGACCAGCAGCACGTGCACCGCGTGCCGCATGTTCTCCCGGTCCTGCTCCGGCAGCCGATTCTTGACCGCCGCCTGCACCAGCCGGTGGAGCTGGATGGTGTTGCTGCGGTGGTCGATCTTGGCGAGGCTGTACTTCTTGATCTCCCGGATGGCGCGGTCGAGCTTGATCGGAACGGCCAGCGCTTCCGCCAGCTCCGGCGGCACCGGCACGTCGCGCACGCCGCGGAACAGGGGCAGCGAGATCGGCTCCGCGCCGAAGAACGCGCAGATCTGGAGCAACTGCAGCGCCGCCGGGTGGTCACGGCCCAGCACGCCCAGCGGCACGTTCCACGCCGCCGCGACGGGGAGCTGGTCGTCGTTGGACGAGCCGGCCTCGACCAGCTCCGACCGGTTGAGCCGCAACAGCTCCAGGTACTCCGGCACGGGCATCCCGGTCTGCGCGCGCCACGCCGCGGCCTGCTCGATGGCCAGCGGCAGGTCTCCCAACGCCTCTGCCAGCTCGTTCGCCTCGGCTTCATCCAGCTCGCCGCCACGCCGGTGCAGCAGCTCGATGCTCTCCGCGCGCGTGAACAGGTCAACCTCGACGGAGTGCGCGTAGCCGCTCCAGTCGGAGTTGCGCGAGGTCACCACGATCTGGCCGGAGCCGGTCGGCAGGAAGCGGCGCAGCTCCTCGGGTCGCTCGGCGTTGTCGAAGACGATGATCCACCGCGAGTACGGCCGGCCGCCGGCCAACGCCTCCAGCACCGCGGGCACCGCCGCGTCCGCCGACCCCGCCGGCAGGTCCAGTCGATCCGCCAGCTCCACGAAGCTCGTCTTGATCTGCGCCGGGTGCTCGGCGGGCACCCACCACACGAGGTCGTACTCCGACTCGTGCCGGTGGAGGTACTCCACGACCGTCTGGGACTTCCCGACACCGCCCATGCCGTGCAGCGCCTCCGGCAGGACAGCGGTTGCGCCGCCCTCGGCCAGTCTTCGGCGCAACTGCTCCAACAGCGCTTCCCGGCCGACGAAGTCCTTGTTGCGCAGGGGTACTCTGCCCCACACCTGCGGTCGATGGTCCGGTCCACGCTGTTGCTCACGCCTGCTCATGTCGCCTCCTGCGGTGGACACCCCCGCTGTGCCCCTTTGGCCCCCGTGCCCGGCATCGAGCTCCGAGCGCAGCGCGGCGAGGCGCTTCGCCCTGGGCATGTACGGACCGGACAAAGCGCGGAACACCGCTTCCTGCACGCGAATGTGGCGCAGGTTCTCGGGTGAGATGTCGGGAAGTGCGGTTTCGGGCTGGTCGAGCGCGGTGGCCAGATTGCGCAGCACGGTCGCGCCCGGCACGGCGTGCTCGGCCACCAGCCGCGCGACGCGCACCGTGTCTGCCCGATGGGCGCCCGAGAGCAGTTCCTCGCGCACACCCACGTGGAAGTCGTAGAAGACGTCCGGCGGACCCTCGCCACGGTCGCGCACCAGCAGTCCGCCGAGCAGTACCTCCGCGAGCACGGTCAAGCCCGCCTTCGGCAGCAGCACGCGCTGCACGAGCTTCATCGTCGGCAGGTCCAGTGGCGCGGCGGCGAGCAGCCCCGCCAGTTGGAACGCGGCGGAGGAGGCGACGGTCCGGAACTCCAGGACCCTCTCCCGTGCGCTGAGCGACTTGTCGGGCCCCGAACGCGGGCGGTACGCGGGCGGCGCGCCGTGCAGCGGGTGGACGAGCGCCGCGGTGGTCTCCACCCACTCCGAGCCCGCCGTGCTCAGCAGCCGGGCCCACCCGGTGAACCAGGAACCGGACAGCTCCAGCACGGGGATGGCGGTGGCACCGCGCTCGGCGCTGTCGGGGAACGCGAAGTCCGGCTCCGCCGGCGAGATGCGCAGTTGACCGTTCGGCGCGCCGGAGTAGCGCGCGGACAGCCGGACACGCCTGGCCGCGAGGCCGGTCCAGTGCCACAGGCGCTGTTCGAGCATCTGCACCACGGCCACCGGCATCTTCTGCGACCATTGGTACAGGACGTGCTCGGCGGCGCCGGTGTACCAGGCCGTGCCGACGGCGTCGGTCAGCACGAGGACGAGCCGCCTGCCGGTCGGGTCGGCGAGCCTGAGCCAGCTCATCGGCCTGGCCTCGGCGGTCTCGGCGCGCAGCACCAGGTCCGAGGGTGACCGCACGGAGAAGTCCGAGTGGTAGAGCCGCACGTCGCGGAACGCGCCCTGGTGCATGAGCAGGTCCCGGAACTCCTGCGCGGTTTGCTGCCAGATCGACATGGACGCGGACCGGTCGACGACCAGGGCCACCTCCAGCGGCTGCCACTGCGTCGGACGGGTCTCGGGCATCCACAGCCTGTCCTGCGCCGCGCGGGCGGCGGTGGCCTCCTCGTCCAGTTCCTCGTCGCGCGGAGACCGCGAGCCGCGCATCAGGGGTCGCAGCGCGCGTGCGATGCGCCTGCGGTCGGGCAGGGCGGGAATCGTCGGCCACGCCGAGGACGCCGCCAGGGTCGGGCCGGCGGCGTCGGACGCCCGGCCGTTGATCGCGCCGGTCGAGTTGATCGTCCACTCCTGGAACCCGTCGGCTGCGGGCCCGCCGTTGCCTTCCCCGGACTCGTCGTCGGTCGTCGTGCCCTCAGGTGCGCCGCCGCCGCGTCCTGAGGACGTGTCCGGTCCGCCTTCGGCGGTTGTCGGCGGCGGCGGGCGACCCAGCGCGTGGTCCGGCGGGGGCAGCGACTCCTCACCCCTGAGCACCAGCGCGAGCCACAGGGCGTCGCGCAGCTCGCGCAGCAGCAGGCCGCTCGTCGGAAGGTGGCGGGTCGAGTCCGTTCGCGCGTGCGGCGACTGGGCGACCGCGGCGCGGACCCCCGCCCAGCCCTCCACGTCGTGCTGCGGCCCGACCATCACGACTCGGTGGACAGCGGGTGCCAGATCGACTTCAGCAACTCGTCCCACTCCTGGTCCTGTCGGTACTCCCCGGAGGTGGCGAGCTGCACGGCGAGGTGCACGGCGTTGAGCAGCTGGTCGGACGCCAAGCCGCCCACCTGCCTGCTGTGCTCCAAGAAGTGGTCGATGAGCCCTTTGAGCTCGACGCCCTCGGGTGACCCGAAGTGGGCGGCCACCATCTGCCCGAGCTGGTCGTAGTTGGGCGGGTCGACGTGGAGCTTCAGGCAGCGGCGCATGAACGCGGGCGGGAACTCGCGCTCGCCGTTGCTCGTGATGATCACGACGGGGAACTCGCGGCACCTCACGATGCCGCCGACGACGTTCGCCGTGCCGCCGTGGTCGTTGGTCCGCACCTGCACCTCGGGCCGCCCGCCACTGATCCGCACCAGCTCCGGGATCTCGTACTCGCCCTCCTCGAAGACGTTGAGCAGGTCGTTGGGCAGGTCGATGTCGCCCTTGTCCAGCTCGTCGATGAGCAGCACGCGAGGCAGGTCGTAGGGCAGCAGGGCGGTGCCCAAGGCACCGAGGTGGATGTAGTCGCCGATGTCGGCGTCGCCCGCCCGGTCCCGGTCGCCCGCCCCCGTGGCCTGGACGCGGCCGATGGCGTCGTAGGTGTAAAGACCGTCGCCCAGACGGGTGCGGCTGGTGACCGGCCACCGCAGCACCGGACCGAGTCCGAGTTCCCTGGCCACCAGGTACGACAGGGTCGACTTTCCGGTGCCTGGGTTGCCGGTGACCAGCAGCGGACGCCGCAGGCTGATCGCGGCGTTGACCATGTCAACCTCGCGCGGGTACGGGATGCGGCGCACGGTGCGCGCGTTGCCGACGTGGCGGTCGGCCTCGCCGCCGTCGTCTTCCGGGCGGAAGGTCGTGCCCTGCCCGGAGAACCGCCGCCACGGCGGGGCCGGCGGCCAGTCCCGCACGGGTCGCGACGCTTTCTCGGCCGTGCCGTGGTAGACGTGCCAGCGTGGTGTCGTCGGCTGGAGGGTGGCCGTGTCCGCATTCATGCAGCCGAGACTCCTTCCGGTGCCGTCGGGTCGATCGGCACCACGATCCGGTCCGGGTCGTCGTAGAGCACGGTCAGGGCATGGCCGCAGTGCGTGCCGCCCGGTCCTTCCGCGAAGGCCTCGGTGCGCGCCACGCGGATGCGTTCGAGCAGGCCGAGGTGGTCGCCGTCGTGGAGCAGCCTGCGCGCGGTGTCCATGAACACCGAGTCGCAACTCTCACGGTGCCACAGGATGACCGGCACCCCGGCGCGCAGCCCGACCGCGACCTCGTCGCGGCCGGAGAACTCGGCCCGCGGGGGTGAGCTGAGCACGAGCGACACCGCCGACGGCTTCCGGGAGAACGCGGCGATCAGCTCGCGCAGCGCCTCGGGGCTGTCGTCCCGACCCCAGCAGCCGGATTCCTCGGCGATCACACCCGCCTGGTCGAGCTGCGCAGCCAACTCGGCCCAGCGCGTCTTCCACTCGCGGTGCCACTGGCGCTTGCCCATCCGCTCCAGGCTGCGCACCACCACGGGGTAGCGACAGCCGAGCAACTGCGGGATCTTCGTGTCGGTCTCCCACTTCCACTGGTCCACGTCGAGGTTGAGCATCTCCGCCGACAGCACGAACTCGACGTGGTAGACCGGGTCGAAGTCGACCCAGTGGCCCTCGATGTACTCGATGAGCATCGCGACCGTGTGCTTGATCGACTCCAGGTCGCCGACGTGCTCGAACGCGCGCATCGGGTACCAGCCGTCCTGCATGCCGAGCTGCCGCCAGTGGACCAGCTCGAAACGGTCACCGGAAGCACCGACCCGTTGCAGCGAGAACACCAGGAAGCCGTAGTCCTTGAGCGGTTTCGTGAGCGGCGCGCGGGCGTTGCGGATGTCGCGCCGGACGGCGGCCAGTTCGTCGGCCAACCCCATCAGCTCGGCTTGCAGGCCCGCCCAGCGGTGCAGTTCCAGGGCGATCTCGGGGCGTGCCTTCGCGGCCAGGTGCTCGATGAACACCAGTGCCTTGGGCAGGCCGTCCGGGCGCGCGTTGAGGGTTTCCAGCAGGCTGAACGCGTCGAGGTAGCTCGAGTTCTTGGGCAGGTGCGGCGCGGTCGGACCCGCGACCGCGCGGTACGCCTCGTCGACGTCCTCGACGTTCACCTCGCGCAGCAGCGTCAGCGCGGTGTGGCGGACGTCGGAGGACCACAGCGGCAGAACGGTCATGTCGAAGACCGCGTCGCGCACCTTGGCCATGTGCAGCGAACCCTTGTCGAGCCTGCCGACCACCCGGACGAGCGCGGACAGCCCCAGCGGGCGCTGGTAGCAGGCGGCGACGATGTCGTAGAGGTGGATGAGCGTGTAGCCGTGCTCCTCCACCGGGAGGACTTCCCCGAGTTCCTCGCAGAGCATTCTGACGACCAGGTTGCGTCCGTGCAGGTCGCCGAGCACCTGGATGAGGCTGAGGGATTCAACCAACTGCCATAAGACTCCCCGTTCGGGCTCCCTCGGTGTCCGCACGTCCGCGCCCCCTTGTGGTCGACCGCTATGCCGCCACACGTATCGTAAGGCCCGATCCCGTTATCCTCCCACTCCTTCGGACGTCATCCATTCGCGTGCCGCCCCTTCGGCCCGGCGAAGCGGAACCGAGTCGCCCTCCAGTTTGCGGAGCGCGGTGAAAAGGTCCCGGATGCCGTGCTCGTAGTCGCGGCAAGTCCGCACCAGTTCGAATACGTGCAGCCGGGCCCGCGGGTGGTAGCGGACGGCGCCTTTCACCGGGGCGGGCAGGAGTTCGAGGACCTTCCGCCTGCTCACCTCATCCTCGACGCTTGGCACCTCGAGCAGGGCCTCCACCAGCGCGGTCAGGTGGTCGACAGGCCACGCGACCGGCTCCGGGACCGGCTCCGAGGCCGACGGGGCGAATCGGTGGGCGGCCTTCAGCCACGCGGTCGCGTCCGCCTCCTTCACCGTGAAAGGGAACTTCCGGAACCGCCCCGGTTCAGCCGGCGGGTAGTGGCGGACCACGTCGTTGTAGAACGCGTCGGTCACGGCCAGTGTGACCGGTTTCGGAGAATTTCTGCATTCTTCCCGCAATACTGCGGAGTCCAACAGGCGACTCACGAGGATGATGGCGCTGCTCACCACCCCGTACTCCGTACGGCGCACATCGCCAGCGTGCAGACACAATCGGAGCCGAATGCGCGCGGCCGCCGCGGAAACCTCGTTGTGCTCACGCAGGCGGTCGGCCAAATGGCGCACCACCCGGTCGAGCACCACGACTTTCGACGTGGCTGCGGGTATCAGGATCAACGCGCCGTCGCCACCGTCCTGCCATTCGCAGGAATCCCACCGGACCGACGCCTCCGCGAAAGCGCCGCGCACTGCCCTGTTGAGCCCATCGTGCACCGCCGCCCGGTGGGCGTCCGTCCGCGACGGGTCGCCGTAGCGGTCCACGTCCAGCACCATGATCGTGTAGTGCAGCGGCAAGCGGGAATCATGCGACGACACGGACGACCACCTCGCCGGGAGGGTTGCGGAAGCGCGGGACCTCACACGGTAACGGCGTCACCGACGCGCACGTTAGCGTCGCCACCCGGCAGGAGCAGCCCGCCCGCCAGGCGCACGGCAGGCCGGGTGCGACCGGAAGCTGTGGAGGCCTCGCTCGTGGCGCGGCCCACGACGTCATGGTGGCGCTGGTCGAGCGGACGGCTCGGGGAAACGGCGCTGAGCGTCACCGCCGGCAACGGAGGTCGGCGGGCAGGTCGTAGTCGGTCACCTGGCGCCACTCCTCCGCGGCCAGGTCGCGGGCAGCGGATCGGCAGGCCAGGTCGAGCCACGACGCCTCGTTGACCGCCCACCGCGACACGGTGTTGTGCGGCGTCGCGGTCAGCAGCTCGCCCGTGGCGCCGACGCCCACGATCCCGGTGGCCTCCCAGGGTGCGACGGCGGATGAGGCACGGCTGGTCGGCAGCCGCAGCTCACCGAGCGTCGTGCCCGCGTCGAGGTCGATCAGGACCAGGGCACCGTCGTTGCGGATGCGGCCGACGAACGGCGTGCCCGGCACCCAGCTCAACGGGCGCGCGTACGGGGTGCCGCCGGGAACCGTTCGCAGCAGACGTGCCCCGGTCCCGTCTCGGATGTCCAGCGAACCGTCCTCGTGCGACACGAGCAGCCGGTCGCCCGCGTAGTCGACGGCTTGCGCGTCGGTCTGCAGCACGGACACGATCTCCTCCTCCTGCGTGTCCGCCACGGTCACCCGCACGACGCCGTCTTCGTGCCGGCCGGCCCAGGCCGCGTACCGCCCGCCCTCGCTGATGGCGGCCGGGCCGTCGACGGACGCCGTCGCGTCGAGATCGGTTTCCACGTTCCGGACGTACATCGCGTCGCTGAGGCGGCGCACCGACACGCCGCCGTACTGGCTGACGCAGACCAGGTGCCCGTCGGGGGTCAGCCGCGCGGCCCGCTCCCGGTTGCCCTGGCCTTCCAGCAGCCTCTCGGTGCGGTTGCCGCGGATCGCGTGCAGGCCGCAGCCGACCTGTTCGATCAACGCGGGCGTGCCGTCGGGCAACCAGGCGGGGAAGACGTCGGGCTTGCTCCCCTCGTGCGTCGCCGGACCGGGTGCGGGACCGGCGACGGACGTTCCCGAAGCCGAGCTGCCGTCGAGGTCGTGCAGCAGCACGTCGCCGTACCCGCCGACCAGCAGCGCACGTCGGCCGTCCGGTGACACGGCGAGCTGGGCGGCGGTGCCGGACCGCGGGCTCTCCGGCACCTCCAGGGTGCCGTGGTCCAAGCGCAGCCTGGACTGCTGGTCGGGGTCCCAGAACGACAGCGTGCCGCCCTTGGCCGTGACGAGCCGGTCGGAGGCGCCGACGAACGCCACGTGGTCGGCACCGCCGGCGCCGCGCAGCTGCCGCTGGGCCCGATCGTCGTCGCGCGTGGCTACCTCGGACACCCACAACTGCCCACCGCCGGCGGAGGCGATCCGCTCGCCGTCCCGTCGGATGGCCAGCACGTCCGGGGTGTACGAGCCCCCCGCGCTGGAGACGTGCTCCGCGATCTGCGCGGTGGAGGTGTCGTAGACCAGTGCCCACCCCGCCAGGAAGCCCGTGAACGCGCCGTCGTCCGATGTGGCGGAGAGGCCCCAGCTGGGAGGCGCCAGGTACTCCTCCTGGCTGATGGTGACGGCCAGGTCGGCGAGTCGGAGGCGCTGCCAGATGCCCGCACCACCGGTCACCGCGATGGTGTCCTCGGTGGGAAAGCCGAGACCGTTCCAGTGGTGCGCCGACAGCGCGACGTCACCGTGCCTGGCTGTGGTCGCCGTGTCGAAGGTGGCAAGCCGCTGGGCCTCGGCCGTCGGCGAGGTGAGCACGGCGGCCGTCGTCCCCTTCGGCGACACCGCCACCTGTCCGGGTTGCTCCTGGTGCAGCGCGACGGGCTGCGTGCCCACCCGCCAGAGGACCGTGCGCTGGTCGTCCGTGGCCACGGCCACCTCGCCGTCCTCGCTCACCGCGACGTCCGTGACCGGCCGGTCGCCCAGGTCCGTCTCGGCGCTGTCGCCCGTGGCGGGGTCCCAGCGCACCAACCGGCCGTCCGCGGTGCCGGCGAGCGCGGCGCCGCTCGGCGAGGCGACGAGCGCTGTGACGGGCGAGGTCAGTTCGTGCTGGCCGACGAGCTCCGGGTGGTCGTTCACGGTCTGGAACAAGGCCGCGACGGTCTGCTGGTCGCGGTGGAGGCGATAGCCCTCGACGGCCAGCAACCGGGCGCGTGACGCGCTCGTGGACGAGGCCGCCACCGCCGCGGCGGCGAGCAGCCGCGCGGTCGACACCCGTGCCTGCTCGTTCGCGCGCTGCCCTTGCACGTAGGCGACCACACTGGTCGCGGAGGCGAGCACGAGCAGCACGACCAGCACGGTGATGATGACGCGGGTCCGCCGCCGGTCGCGCCGCAACCACCGCACGTGCGTCCCGACCAGCTCGTCCTTCTCCACGCCGCGCAGCGGGGCCGAGAACTCCGCGATGACGTCCTGCACCTGCGGGTCACCGCGGTCGAGCTCGGGCAGCGCTCGCAGGCCACGCAGGTCGATCCACCGCGGTTCGGCGGGCAGCACGCCGCGCAGGGCCGGGTGGGCCGCGTCGCTCGCCGAGTGGAAGTCGCCGGTCTCAGCGTCCCAGCCGAGGTTCCCGGCGGTGAGGCCGATGAGGATGCGCGCGGGCGAGCGGTGCGCCAACCACCATTCGATCTCCTTGCCCACCCACACCGACTCCGCCGCGTCCGGTGAGGCCAGCAGCAACAACCACTCCGACGAGGACAGCGCGCGTTCGATGCCCTGCCACAGGTCCGGGTCGGCGGCGAGGTTCGCGTCGTCGCGGAACACGCGCAGCGGCCGGTCCCGCCGACTGCGCCGCGCGAACACCTCGAGCTGCTCCTGGAACTCCAGGGCGAAGGCGCCGTCGCTGCGGTGGCTGTAGGAGATGAACGCGTCGAAGCGCGCCGGCTGGAGCTCGTCCACGTCTCGTTGTTACCGGACCGCCTCGTGCCAGGTGGTTGTTATCGTCCGCTGATCAACCTGATGGAGGAACGAGCGGCCCAACGGTGTGGTCGGCCGTCGACCCGCCAGACCGCGCTGAGCTGACCCGACCGATCGGCGAGTTCCTTCCCTCACGGCGCTGCCCGCAGGTGTCGCCGTGAGGCCGTGGTGCCGATCGCGGTCGCGATCCGTGCGCCAGGAGCCGCTCACCCCCGTCGAAGGGCTGACCGGGGCACTTCGACTACCCGAACTGCGGAGAGGACGCGCGATCGCGGGCGTCTACTCCCGCCCTATCGTCACCAGGACGAAAGAAGCGGGTCAAGCGCCCTTCACGCACTCGGCAGAACGGGCGGGTCGGCCGCGTGCGGCATTCGGCTCCACCGGTGGAGCCAACCGATCCCTTGACGGACGGTAAATTTCAACCAGGGTCATAGGGGCAAAAACATTTTACCAAGGAGACGCCGGATGCCCCACTCGCCCCTGCCGAAGCTCAGACGTTCCGCGAGACCCTGGCTGGCCATCGTGACCGCCCTCGGTCTGTTCGCCGCCCTGTCCCCGACCTCCCCACCGCCGGACGCCACCCCCGCGACCGTCGCACCCGAACTCGTCGCGGAGGTCCGGGCGGCCACGCCGGGCGAGCCCGTGCAGGCGCTGCTGATGCTCCCGAACGCCGACCTGTCCGGCGACCGCGACGAGCTCCTCGCCACCCTCCGCGACCACGCGGCCGACACCCAGGCGAAGGTCGCCGCTGCCATCGGCGAGACCGCGACCGTGGTGAACCGGTTCTGGCTCACGAACATGATGCTGGTCGAGTTCCCCGCGGACACCGGCACCCTCGACTCGCTCGCCGCCGTGCCCGGCGTGACGCAGCTCGTCCCGAACTTCGAGGTGCTCGCGCCCGAACCCGTCACGAGCAGCGCGGACGTCACCCCGGCCGCCGAGCTCACCTGGGGCCTGCAGAAGATCGGCGCGGCGCGGGTGTGGGACGAGCTCGGCGTCAAGGGCAGTGGCGTGCGCATCGCCACGCTGGACACCGGTGTGGACATCACCCACCCGGACCTCGCCGGGAAGATGGTGACCGACAACCCCTCCGACGCCAAGCACCCCGGCGGCTGGATGGAGTTCGACGCGTCGGGCAACCGGGTCGCCTCGGCGCCGCGCGACTCCGCCTACCACGGCACCCACGTGGCGGGCACCATCCACGGCGGCGCCACCTCCGGCACCGCGATCGGCGTCGCACCCGCCGCCGAGATGATGCACGGCTTGGTGATCCCCGGCGGCAGCGGTTCGTTCGCGCAGGTCGCCGCCGGCATGCAGTGGGCCATCGCGCCGGTCGACTCCGCGGGCAACCCCGCCGGGCGACCCGCGGACATCGTCAGCATGTCGTTGGGCGGCAACGGCTTCCAGGCCGCGATGGTCCAGCCGACGCGCGCCATCCGCGCGCTCGGCTCGTTCCCGGCCTTCGCCATCGGCAACAACTGCGGCACGATCGGCACGGCCAGCCCCGGCAACGTGTTCGAAGCCGTGGGCGTCGGCGCCACCGACAGCTCCGACAGCGTCGCGTCGTTCTCCTGCGGCGCCGTGGTGCGCAAGGACCAGTGGACCAACCCGCCCGCCGAGTGGCCGGGCAGCTGGGTCAAGCCGGACATCTCCGCGCCGGGCGTCGACGTGTACTCGGCCTCGCCGGGCGGCGGCTACCGGACCCTGTCCGGCACCTCGATGGCCACCCCGCACACCGCGGGCACCGTCGCGCTGATGCTGTCGGCCGCCGGCGACCTACCCGTGTCCGAAGTGGTGGACGTGTTGGCCGACACCGGGTTCTGGGACGACCGGTACGCCGGCGCGCCACCCGACACCCGGTTCGGCAGGGGCCGCATCGACGCCTACGAGGCAACGCGGTTCGTCGCGCTGGACTCGGGCCTGCGGGGCACGGTCACCAACGCCGCCTCCGGCTCGCCGGTCGCCGGCGCCACGGTCAGGATCGAGCCGGGCGGCCGCACCCTCGCCACCCTCGCGAACGGCACCTTCACCAGCAGGCTCGAACCGGGTGACTACACCGTCACCGTCGAGGCGTTCGGGTTCGGCAAGACCACGGTCCAGGCGACGGTCGCCCCGGACTCCTTCGCCGCGGTCGACGTCGTGCTCACCCCGGCGCCCTTCGGCCGGGTGACCGGTGTCGCCAAGCTCGAGGCCTCCGGGGCCGGGATACCCGGCGTCACGGTCGAGGTGACCGGCGTGCCCGCCGGCCTGTCCGCGGTGACCGGCGCCGACGGCCGGTACACGATCGACGGGGTGCCCGCGGGCACCTACCGGGTCGCCGCCTCGTACCCGGCGTTCCGGGCGCCGGGCGAGGTCGAGGTGACCGTCGTCGCCGGCGAGGCGAGCACCGCCGACTTCGCCTTCGGCGTGCCGCCGCGCACGGTGGCGATCGTGGACAGCTCGCAGACGCGGGCGAACCAGTACCGCGACGTCGTGTTCGCGCCACGCGGGGTGGAGACCGCCTACTACAACTGGGACCAGCTGGACAAGGCGGCGCAGCACGCGACCGTCGTGCTCGGCTACGGGACCCTGACGGCGGACTACGACGCGGCGGCCTTCCAGGCGTTCCTGGACGCGACGGACGCCAACGGCACCGGCGTGATCTTCACCGACCACGCCTACACCACGGGCAACGGCATCCGCCAGCTGTCGAAGCACACCGGGCAGCCGGTGTCCACCGGCTCCGACACGGGTGGCGGCACGTCCGCCGAGTCGTACTACGAGGTGACCGCGGCGCACCCGATCTTCGACGGGTTCGCCGTGGGCGACCGCATCCCGCTCGACGACAGCACCCAGGCCAAGTGGGTGGCGTGGTTCGACGGGTACTCCGGCGGGGGCAGGCAGACCATCGCGAACCTCGGCCGGACGGTGGAGGGCGTGATGGGCGGCGGCATCGGCGTCGACCAGCGGGCCACCAACCGGCACGTGCTGCTGTCGCTGCACGGCGTGTCGGCGACCCGCGGACCCGTCGACTGGTCGCCCGAGGCGACCGACGTGTTCCTCAACGCGATCGACTGGGCCTCGCCCGCGCCGGACCCGAAGCAGCCCTACTACGCCCTGCACGACCTGAAGGTGTCGCCGGGCCTGGTGAAGGCCAGTGAGAACGTCACGGTGACGGTCCAGGTCAAGAACGTCGGTTCGGCGGCGGGCACCTACAGCGCGGCGCTCAAGGTCGGCGGCGTGGTCGAGGCGACCACACCGGTGCAGCTGGCGGCCGGCCAGTCCAAGACCGTCACGTGGACGGTCGACCCCGACCGGCTGGGCACGTTCACGGTGCAGGTCGGTCACCTGACCGGCTCGTTCCGGGTGCGCGCGCCGCGCGTCGACCTCGCGGTGTCCACTGTGGACGCGCCCGGCGCGGCCGCGGTCGGCCCCCTGGCCGGCGCGGTCGTCGAGCTGATCGCCGGCGGCCAGGTCCGCGGGCTCGGCAAGACCGACGGCGCGGGCAAGCTGTCGTTCGAGATCCCGGACCCGGTGGGCCGGTACACGCTCGTCGTGCGCAAGCCGACGCCCGAGGGCGGCGGCGACGCCTACCTGCTGCACCGCGAGATCACCGTGATCGACGACGACGTGATCTCGTTCGCGCCGCGGGTGCTCGCGGGTGGCACGCGGACGTCCGCCATAGGTGAGAACTTCGCCGTGCGGACGGACATCGCGCTCGACGCCGCCGACGCGCGGCACACCGGTTCGGTGTTCCTGCGCCCGTCGGGCACCGCGCCTCACGGGTACCGCTACGAACCGGGCACCCTGGTGGCGACGCTGGACCGGTACGAGGCCGTCACCGTGCACTCGGTGCGGCACCTCGAGCAGGACTGGTTCCTGCCGAGCACGAAGGTCACCGGGCTCGACTGGACCACCCCGTACGACGTCACGTTCGCCTTCGGCGGCGCGGCGAAGGTCTCGCTCGGCGACGTCGTGGTCGGCGCCGACGGCAAGGCCACCGCGGACTGGTCGGTGACCGACGCGCACGGTGTGCCGTTCGCGACGGTGATGGCCTCCGCCGTGCGGCCGTTCCTGAGCCTGCCGGAGCGCGCGGCGCTCGAAGACGTCGAGGGCCTGGTCCGGGCGGCGGCGCCGAACGAGCTGAAGCCGGTGCTGCGCCTGTTCGCCCCGGACGGCACGCCCCTGCGGGCCGGTTCGATCAACTGGAACGCGCGGCCCTACGCGTTCACGCTCGAACCGGGCACCCCTGACGGGGCGTACCGGTTGGCGCTGGACGTGGACACCGGCGGCTACTCCGGTGACCTCACCGCCGAGTCGCGGCTGCGCGTCGGGCCGGAACCGGTGGCCGTGGTGTCGGTGACGGACACGCGCGGGACGTTCGTGCCGGGTGCGCACACGCAGTACGACGTGCGCGCGGTCAACAGCGGCACCGCCGGCTCCGGGCCCATGTCCTGGACGGTGCGCGTCGCGGCTGACCGGAGCCTGGCGCCGAGCGACGTCGTGCTGCGGCTCAAGGTCGGGACGACGTGGCAACGCGTGGCGCTGGCCCGTGACGGCGGCGCCCTGACCGGTGTCGTCACGTCCGACGCGGCGGTGGACGCCGGCTCGGAGCGCACGTGGCGGATGTCGTTGTTGGTGCGCGCGCCCGGCACGTACCACGTGGCCGACACGTTCACCGGCGCCGGCATCTCCGTCACCAACGCCGACGACCTGGTCGTGGCCGAACCGGCGGGCGTCAGGTAAGGAGACCGTCCGGTCCCGCGGCGTTGCGGCCGCGGGACCGGACGTGACGCCCGGCTCGTCGCACGGCGTCCGAAGCGACGTGCGGTGACCGGAACCCACGGCCCTGCTCGTGCCCGGCACCACGGCATGCCAGGGCCGTGGGCCACCGAGACCGGCCCTGGCGGACCTCGCCGCGTTCGCGGCCGGTCGACCCTGGCCAAGCTGGACCGGGTTACTGCGGAGACCTTCGAGCACTTCGGCGACCTGCTGTCGACTGCGGGAGGAACGCGGGATGCGAGGGCTGTGACGCTTGACGCCTCCCGCCGGTCACGGCCGACTTCGCGCTGATCCCCGAAGGCAGTGGCACGCCGTCCCCGACGCCGCGCCGGTACTGGTGGTGTGCCCACCCACCGACTCCATGACCGAGGACCGCGCCGTCCCGGATGATCGGCGATGCCGGTCGTTCACGGCGATGTGATCATCGCGTTCCCGCGAAGGTGGTGGTCACCGGGTACGGTCGGGGTGTTGTCCGTTCGCGGGCATGGTGTGCCGGGAAGTCTGGTCGGCGACGTGTTCCACCGACCTCTCAGGAGCCGCCCGTGCCGCGCGCCACGACCAAGCTGTTCGACCGGGGCACCTGGCCCGAGGCCAAGCGGATCGCCGACATCCTCCGACTCGAGACCGTCGGCGGGGTGATCATGCTGGTCGCCGCGCTCCTGGGGCTGGTGTGGGCGAACTCGCCCTGGGCTCCCGCGTACGAGGCGTTGCGCGGCTTCGAGTTCGGCATCGCCTCGCTGCACCTCGAGCTGAGCGTCGGGCACTGGGCGTCGGACGGCCTGCTGGCGATCTTCTTCTTCGTCGCGGGCCTGGAGCTCAAGCGCGAGTTCGTGGCCGGTGACCTGCGCGATCCGCGCCGGGCGGCGGTGCCGGTGGCCGCCGCGTTCGGCGGTGTGGCGGTGCCGGCCGTGTTCTACACGCTGGTGAACCTGGGCAACCCGGACGCCGCGTCCGGCTGGGCGATCCCGACGGCCACCGACATCGCCTTCGCGCTGGCCGTGCTCGCCGTGATCGGCCGGAGCCTGCCGGCGGCGCTGCGGACGTTCCTGCTCACCCTCGCCGTGGTGGACGACCTGATCGCGATCGTGATCATCGCCGTGTTCTACACCGACGACCTGGCCGTGGCGCCGCTGCTGGCGACCGCCGTGCCGCTGGCGCTGTTCACCGTGCTGGTGCAACGGCGGGTGCGCTCGTGGTGGGTGCTGATCCCGCTCGCGGCGCTGACCTGGGGTTTCATGCACGCCTCCGGTGTGCACGCGACCGTGGCGGGCGTGCTGCTGGGCTTCGCCGTCCCGGTGATCCGCCGCAGCGCGGGCGAGGGCCCCGGCCTGGCCGAGCACTTCGAGCACCGCTGGCGACCCCTCTCGACGGGGTTCGCGGTGCCGGTGTTCGCCTTCTTCGCCTCCGGGGTGTCCCTGGGCGGGCTCGACGGCCTGGTGTCGTCGCTGTCGGACACGGTCACCATCGGCGTGGTGGTCGGTCTGCTTCTGGGCAAGCTGGTGGGCATCACGGCCGCCACGTGGTTGGTCTCCCGGTTCACCAGGGCCGAGCTGGACGGCGACCTGGCGTGGGTGGACGTGGTGGGCCTGGCGGTGCTGGGCGGTATCGGGTTCACCGTGTCGCTGCTGGTGGGCGAGCTGGCGTTCGGCGAGGGCAGCAGGCCCTACGACGACGCCAAGATCGGCATCCTGCTCGGGTCCCTGCTCTCCGCGCTGGTCGCCACGGTGATCCTGCGGGTGCGCAACCGCGTCTACCGGCGCATCCACGAGGAGGAGACCCGGGACGAGGACCGCGACGGCATCCCGGACGTCCACCAACGAAATGTTATTGACTAACTCTTGTTAGTGGCTAACAGTATGACGCGTGGTCATAGTGGTCGGCGCGGGTCCCACCGGTCTGGCAGCGGCGTGCGCGCTGCGCCTGCGAGGCGTGCGGGTGCGGGTGGTGGACGCGGCGCCAGGGCCGGCGACCACCTCCCGCGCACTGGGGTTGCAACCGCGCGGCAGCGAGGTGCTGGAGCGGATCGGCGCGTTGGGCGACCTGCCGGCACGGTCGGTCGGCATCCGCCGGGTGGTGGTCCACGTCGGGGGTCGGCGGTCGGGCGAGCTGCGGGTCGGCCGGCCCACGGCGCTGGTCCGGCGCCCCGGCCTGCTCGTGTCCCAGGCGGAGGTGGAGGCCGGGTTGCGGGCGCGGCTGGCGGACCTGGGCGTCGACGTGGAGTGGGGCGCCGCGGTCACCGGCCTCGCCCAGGACGAGCGCGGAGCGGTGCTGTCCACGGCGCGGGGCCCGGCGTCGGCTGACTGGGTGGTCGGTTGCGACGGCGCGCACAGCGCGGTCCGCAAGGCGGCCGGCATCGGCTTCCCCGGTGTCCCGCTCGTCGAGGGCTTCGTGCTGGGCGACGTGCGGGCGGAGTTGCCGCTGCCCCGGGACGCGGTGGGGGTGTGGGTGCGTGGTGGCGAGATGTTCTCCGCGTTCCCCCTGCCCGGCGGCGTGTGGCGGTTCATGGCGCCGGCACCGGGCACGTCGGTCGAGGACGTCCCGGAGTTCCTGACCCGTGCCGCGCTGCGGCACGCCGGGGTGCGCGTCGAGGCCGGGAGCGGGTGGGTGTGGGCGTCGGTGTTCCGCATCCACCGGCGCCTGGCCGAGACCTACCGGCGCGGTCGGGTGCTGCTGGCCGGCGACGCCGCGCACATCCACAGCCCGTTCGGCGGTCAGGGCATGAACACGGGCCTGGGTGACGCCGAGAACCTGGCGTGGCGGCTGGCGCTGGTGGTCGCGGGCCGCGCGGGCGACCGGCTGCTGGACGGCTACCAGACCGAGCGCCGCCCCGTGGCCGAGGAGGTGCTCGGCGCCACCAGCGGCCTCACCGGGCTCGTGCTGGGCGAGTCCCCGGTGGCCCGGCTGGTGCGCGACCGCGTGCTGTTCCCCCTGATGTCCCTCCCGCCGGTGGAGAAGGCGATCTGGGAACGGGCGTCGCAGCTGAGGACGAGCTACGCCCGGTCGCCGTTCGGCCGGCGCCCCCGGGTCGGTGACCGGGTGCCGGAGTTCGCGGTGGGCAGCGGGTTCGGCTGGACCCTCGCCTCACCGCGGGACGACGGCTTCGCCGCGGTCGCCCGCGACGCGCTCGGCGAAGTCCGGCACGTGCGCCGCGACGGCGGGGCGCTCCTGGTGCGACCGGACGGCCACCTGGCTTGGCGCGGCGAGTCGGAGCCCGACGCGTTGCGCCGGGCCTTGGCGGTCATGCTTGACCGGTGACCACAGGAGAGGGCGGGCCCGCGGGCGGGCTGCGCGCGCAACGCAAGGCACGCACCCGTCGCGCGATCCAGGAGCACGCGCTGCGGCTGTTCCTGGCCCAGGGCTACGAGCAGACCACGGTCGAGGAGATCGCCGCTGCCGCGGGCGTGTCGCACATGACGTTCTTCCGCTACTTCCCCACCAAGGAAGCCGTGGTCGAGGACGACGACTACGACCCGTTCATCGCCGAACTGGTCCGCGGCCGGCCCGCCGGAGAGGGTCCTCTGGAAGCGCTGCGCGCGGCCCTGCGCGCCGGGCTGGACGCGGTGCTCGACACCGACCGGGACGCCGTCTACGCCCGGACCAGGCTGATCGTCACCACCCCCGCCCTGCGCGCCGGGCAGTGGCGCAACACCGCCGCCACCGCCGACCTGCTCGCCGGAGCGCTCGCCGACCGCGAGGGGCAGGTGGTCGACCTGCGGCTGCGCGTGATCGCGGCGGCGGCCACGGCGGCCCTGACGACCGCCCTGACCGAGTGGGTGGAGGGCGAGGGCGCCGACGACCTCCGCTCACTGGTCGACGAGGCGTTCGCCGCCTTGTCCTCAGGACGTTAGGCGAGCGTCTCCCCCGGAGAAAGTGTGGTCGACTCGCGGCGGTTACCGCCCTCCGCGAGTCGCCACACCATGATGCCCCAGAGCCGACCGTTCGGAGCTGACGAACACCTGACGTTCGGGGTCAGCCCAGCGGGGTGAAGTTGCGCGAGGCGACGAAGTCCGGCCGCGGCCGGCTCGCGGCGAAGGGATCCACCAGGGCGTTCTCGACGCTGTTGAACACCAGGAAGATGTTCGAGCGCGGGAACGGGGTGATGTTGCTGCCCGAGCCGTGCATGCTGTTGGAGTCGAACAGCAACGCCGACCCGGCCGGGCCGGTGAACTGCTCGATGCCGTGCGCGTCGGCCAGCGCGGTGAGGTTCGCCCGGCTCGGCACGCCGATCTCCTGCTCCTTCAACGACGACCGGTAGTGGTCGTCGGGTGTCGCGCCGGCGCACGGCACGAAGGTGCGGTGCGCGCCGGGCATCAGCATCAGCCCGCCGTTGAACGGGTAGTTGTCGGTCAGCGCGATCGACGCGCTCACCGCGCGCATCAGCGGCATGCCGTCCTCGGCGTGCCAGGTCTCGAAGTCGGAGTGCCAGTAGAAGCCCTTGCCGGTGAAGCCGGGCATGAAGTTGACCCGGCTCTGGTGCACGTAGACCTCCGAGCCGAGGATCTGGCGGGCCCGGTCGAGCAGCCGGGGGTCGGCGGCGAGCCGGGCGACCAGTTCGCTGATCCGGTGCACCTCGAAGATGGAGCGGACGTCGTCGGACTGCTTCTCCACCACGGTGCGCTCGTCGGCGCGCACGACGGGGTCGGTGCGCAGCCGGCCCACGGTGTCGCGGAACACGGCGACCTCGTCGGGGCTCAGCAGTCCTTCGACGGTGAGGAAGCCCTTGGCGTCGTAGCCTGCCACGGTCTCGGCGTCGAGCGGCCCGGAGGCGTCCCCGCCCCAGACGACGGGCTCGGTCCGGGCGATCGGCTCCGCCTCGACCGCCGTGCGGGTCGGGTACCGGTCTGCGGTGGTGGTCGCGGTCACGCGTAGGTCTCCTCATCGGACGGCGGGTTCGCCGGGTCGTCGCCGTTCCCCGGGTCGGCAAGGCGGATCAGGGGGTACACGCCGCGTTCGTCGTGCACTTCCCGCCCGGTGACCGGCGGGTTGAACACGCAGATCGCGCGGATGTCGGTGGCCGGGCGCACTTGGTGGCGCTCGTGCCCGTCGAGCAGGTAGAGCGTGCCGGGCCGCAGCACGTGGACTTCGCCGGTCTCCTTGTCGAGCAGTTCACCGGTGCCTTCCACGCACAGCACCGCCTCGACGTGGTTGGCGTACCAGAAGTCGTTGACAGTGCCCGCTTTCAGCACCGTCTCGTGCAGCGAGAACCCGACCCGGTCACCGGCCAGGATGATGCGCTTGCTGCGCCAGTTGGGCGTGACGACGTCGCGGTCGGTGCCGTCGAGGTCGTGCAGGGAGCGCACGATCACGAGAGCCCTCCCGCGGTGACGCACTCCCGCACGGAGTCGGCGAGCACGGCCAGCCCTCGTTCGAACTCGTCGTCGGCGATGGTGAGCGGCGGCATCAGCTTGACCACCTCGTCGTCCGGGCCCGAGGTCTCCACCAGCAGGCCGCGCCGGAACGCCGCGGCCGCCACCCGACCGGCCAGCCCGGTCTCCTCGAACGCCAGGCCGCGCGCGAGCCCCCGCCCCTTCGCGGAGCTGCCGGGCACCGCGGCGACGATGTCCCGCAGCACCCGTTCGGCCTGCTCTCCCCTGGCCTTGGTGCTCTTCTCCAGCGTGTCGTCGGCCCAGTACTCGCGCAGCGCCGCGGTGGCGGTGACGAACGCCGGGTTGTTGCCCCGGAACGTGCCGTTGTGCTCGCCGGGCTCCCACACGTCCAGGTCCGGGCGCACCAGGGTGAGCGCCATCGGCAGCCCGAACCCGCCGATCGACTTGGACAGGCAGACGATGTCGGGCACGATCCCGGCGCCCTCGAAGCTGAAGAACGGGCCGGTCCGGCCGCAGCCCATCTGCACGTCGTCCACGATCAACAGGATCCCGTGCGTGCGGCACAGCTCCGCGAGACCGGCGAGCCAGTCGAATCGCGCCGCGTTGATGCCGCCCTCGCCCTGCACGGTCTCCACGATCACCGCGGCGGGCGCGTTGAGCCCGCTGCCCGCGTCGCTCAACAACCGCTCGAAGTACAGGAAGTCGGGGAACTGCCCCTCGAAGTAGTTGTCGTAGGGCATGGGCGTCGCGTGCACCAGCGGGATGCCCGCGCCCCCGCGCTTCATCGAATCACCGCTGACCGACAGCGCGCCGAGCGTCATCCCGTGGAAGGCGTTGGTGAAGCTGATCACCGACTCGCGGCCGGTGACCTTGCGGGCCAGCTTGAGGGCCGACTCCACCGCGTTGGTGCCCGTGGGACCGGGGAACTGGATCTTGTACGCCAGCCCGCGCGGCTGGAGCACCACCTCGTCGAACGCCTCCAGGAAGTCGCGTTTGGCGGCCGTGTGCATGTCCAACGAGTGGGTGATCCGGTCCTCGGCCAGGTAGTCGAGCAGCGCCTTCTTGAGGACCGGGTTGTTGTGCCCGTAGTTGAGCGCGCCCGCGCCCGCGAAGAAGTCCAGGTAACCGCTGCCGTCCTCGTCGTAGAGGCGCGCGCCGAGCGCGCGGTCGAACACCACCGGCCACTTGCGGCAGTAACTGCGGACCTCGGATTCGAGGCTGGCGAAGATGCTCACGTCTCTCCTGGTGTTCGAGTGCGGGACGACCCCGGCCACGGCCCGAGGCGGTGCAGTTCTTCGGCTTCGTGCGGCTCGGGGAACAGGTCCGCGGTGAACAGCGGCTCACGGGTGTGCCCGACGCCGTGGTCGCGCGCCAACCCGGCGAACAGCCGGATCGACGCCGCGTTGGTCGCCGTGACCGTCGTCTCGACGAACCGCGGGCCACGACCGACCAGGTCCTCCAGCATCGTCCGCGCGACGCCGCGCCCCCGGTGCCGTTCGGCCACGCCGACCTGCCAGACGAACAGCGTCCCCGGCGCGTCCGGGCGGGCGTAGCCGGTGACGAAGCCGACGACCTCGCCACTCACCCGCGCCACCACCGACGTGGCCGCGAAGTCCCTGGTCCACAGCAGGTAGGCGTACGAGGAGTTGACGTCCAGCACGCCGGTGTCGGCGGCCAGCCGCCACAGCGCACCCGCGTCGTCAAGCGTGGGTCTCCCCGTCGAGACCGGTGGCACGGCGTCGGACTCGAGCACGCCGCGTTCTCTCCTCGGTTCGGCGAACATGCTGCCGGAACGTAACAGCCGCCCCGGCGGCGCGGGCGCCGCTCGTGACACCTGTCAGGAGACCGCAAGGTTCATAGTCCACTTTGGACTTGTCGCATGCGGAGCGACTTTCTCCTTGTGTGACAGAGGTTTTCTCCAGTTATTCCGCGAAAGTCACCCGCTCGGTGTTGACGCTTTGCCGCTGACTTCTCTAGGGTCGCCGAGTCCGCCCGCCGCGTCGCGGTGCGGTGGACCGTCCTGTCGTCGAAGTTGGGAATCCCACTTCGTGTTCTCATCACACTTGTCCCGCCGCCTGTTCCTGGTGGCCGGTATCGGGGCCGGGCTCGCCGCGACCGGTTGCAGCACCGTCGACCTGTCCGCCCAGCGCGACGGCGGGAACCTGCTGGAGCGCCTGCGCGCCACGGGCGAGGTGCGCGTGGGCTTCGCCAACGAGGCCCCGTACGGCTACGTCGACCGCCGCGGTGAGCTCACCGGGGAGGCGCCCGAGGTCGCCAAGGCCGTCTTCCGCAGGCTCGGCGTGCACAACTTCGTGCCAGCCCTGTCGGACTTCGGCGCGCTCATCCCCGGCCTGCGCGCCGGGCTGTTCGACGTCATCGCCGCGGGCATGTTCATCACCCCGCCCCGGTGCGAGCAGATCCTGTTCTCCGACCCGGACTACAACGCGCCCGAGGCCGTCCTGGTGCGGCGCGGCGACGTCGGGCGGTTCACCGCGCTCGAGGACTTCGTCCGGGACGGCACGGCGAAGCTCGGGGTGCTGCTCGGGAGCTTCGAGGTCGACATCGCGGCCGGGTACGGCGTGCCCGCCGACCGGACGGTGACCTTCGCCACCCAGGCCGGCGGGATCGACGGCCTGTTGGCCGGTCGCGCGGACGGCTTCCTGCTCACCGCGATCTCGCTGCGCGACGCGATGGCCCGCCGGCCGGACGCGGAGGTCGAGCTGACCGAGCCGTTCGTGCCGGTGCTCGACGGCGTCGAGCAGTACGGCGCGGGAGGGTTCGGCTTCCGCCCGGACCAGCGGCGGCTGCGCGACTCGTTCAACGCCGAGCTGCACGGGCTCAAGCGCAGCGGCGAGCTGCTGGAGATCGTCCGGCCGTTCGGGTTCACCGAGTCCGAGATGACCGACCTCACCGCGGACCGGCTGTGCCGGCCCGACCGGGCCTGAGGGGAAGGGTCACCCCATGTCCACGGGTTTGTGGCTGCGCCTGCTCGACGGGCTGCTCGTCACCCTGGAGCTGACGCTGTTCGCGGCGGTGCTCGGTCTGGTGTTCGCGTTCGCCGCCGGGCTCGCCCGGCTGTCGGCCAACCGCCTGGTGCGCGGTGCGGCCCTGGCCTACACCGAGGGCTTCCGCGGGCTGCCGGCGCTGGTCGTGCTGTTCTGGCTCGTGTTCGCCCTGCCCGGCCTCGGCCTGCAGCTGGAGCCGCTGTTCGCCGGGGTGCTGGCGTTGTCGCTCAACATCGGCGCGTACGGGGCGGAGGTCGTGCGCGGCGCGGTCCTCTCCGTGCCCGCCGCGCAGCTCGAAGCCGCCACGGCGCTCAACTTCACGCCGTGGCAGCGGATGCGGCTGGTGGTCCTGCCGCAGGCGCTGGTGGCGATGGTGCCGCCGTTGGGCAACCTGCTGGTCGAGCTGCTCAAGGCCACCGCGCTGGTGTCGCTGGTCTACCTCCAAGACCTGACGTTCCAGGGGCAGATCGTGCGTGCCGCCACCGGTGACACCGCGGCCACGTTCGGTGGCCTGCTCGTCGGCTACGGCGTCATCGCGCTGGTGCTCACCCGGCTGGTGAAGCTGGTCGAACGACGTGCGGCCGCCTCGTTGGGCCGAACCACCGCTCACCGCGGGCCGCACGTCGGCCCCCCGGCCGCCGAGGGGGCGCGATGACGTTCGACTGGCAGGCCGCGTGGGACGCGGTGCCGCCCTTGCTGCGCGGCCTGGCGACCGCGCTCCAGGCCGCCGCGTTCGGCTACGTGATCGCGCTGGTGCTCGGGCTCGCGTTCGCCTTGCTGCGCCGCAGCACCTTGCGCTGGGTCCGGCTCCCGGTCGGGTTCTTCGTGGAGTTCGTCCGCTCCACGCCGTTGCTGGTGCAGTTGTTCTTCCTGTTCTTCGTGCTGCCCACGATCGGCGTCGAGCTGTCCGCGATGGCGACCGGCGCGATCGGCCTCGGCCTGCACTACGCCGCCTACACCTCGGAGGTCTACCGCGCGGGGATCGACGGTGTGCCCGTCGGCCAGTGGGAGGCGGCGAAGGCGCTGAGCCTGTCACGTGGTCGCACCTGGACCAGGGTCGTGCTGCCGCAGGCCGTGCCCAGGGTGGTGCCCGCGCTCGGCAACTACGCCATCGCGTTGTTCAAGGACACACCGCAGCTCACCGTCATCACCATCGCCGAGGTGCTCAGCGTGGTGAAGGCGGTCGGCTCCCAGAACTTCCAGTACCTCGAGCTGATCACCGTCGCCGGGCTGCTGTACCTCGTCACCGCGCTGCTCATCGCGTGGCCGGTGCGGGTCCTGGAACGCCGGTACCGAAGGGAACTCGCATGACCGCGGAGCTGATCACGTTCGACCGGGTCGGCAAGCGCTTCGCCGACGCCGTCGTGCTCGACGACCTGTCCTTCGGCGTCCGCGCGGGCGAGAGGGTCACGCTGATCGGGCCGAGCGGGTCGGGGAAGACGACGATCCTGCGGATGCTGATGACCCTCACCCGCCCCGACAGCGGCACGATCACCCTCGCCGGTGAGCCGCTGTTCCACGAGCGGCGCGGCGACACCCTCGTCCCCGCGGGCGAACGGCACCTGCGGGCGATGCGCCGGCACACCACGATGGTGTTCCAGCAGTACAACCTGTTCCCTAACATGCGGGTGCTGCGCAACGTGACCGAGGCTCCGGTGCACGTCCTCGGGCTTCCCGCGGAGGAAGCGGAGGAACGCGCCCGCGAGTTGCTGGACGTGGTCGGGCTGGCGGGCAAGCTCGACGCCTACCCGTCGCAGCTGTCGGGCGGCCAGCAGCAACGGGTCGCGATCGCCCGCGCCCTGGCTATGCGGCCGGACGTGCTGCTGCTGGACGAGGTGACCTCCGCGCTCGACCCCGAACTGGCCGCCGAGGTCCTCGACGTGCTGCGTGACGTCGCGCGGACGTTCGACGTGACCATGCTGTGCGTGACCCACGCCATGAAGTTCGCCCGCGACGTGTCCGACCGCGTGCTGATGTTCAACGAGGGCCGGATCATCGAGTCCGCGTCACCGGACGAGCTGTTCGACGCGCCGAAGCAGGAGCGCACCCGGCAGTTCCTGCGCTCGGTGATCGACGAGTCCTGACCGGCGGATCGCAAGGTTCTCGTCAGGTCCACGTCGGGGCGTAGTGGGAGGATCGTCGGGTGGAGGTCGGTGACGGCGCGGTCGTCCTGGTGGTCCGGGACGACGACTCGATGTCGCCGGTGGAAGTGGCGCGGTGGCTCCAGGAGCGCTTGGACGGCTGGCCCCCGGAAGACGTCGTGCTCGTGGGCGTGGTCGCGGGCGAGCTGTTCGACAACGCGGTGAACCACGGCTCGGCGCCCTACGTCCTGGAGCTCGACCTCGACGAGTTCGGCGAGACGATGCTGGTCACCGTGCACGACCGCGCCCGCGACCGGGCCTCGCGGTGGCGGCGGTCGGCGGGGCTGCTGCTGGTCGACGCGCTGTCGAGCCGGTGGGGAGTGCTCTCCCGGGACGGGACCACCACCGTGTGGGCGAAGTTGGACTTCGAGGACTGACCTCACGTGCGGCAGCACCTCCGCCGCCGCGAGCCCGGACGCCCACGCGGGCAGCTGCATTTGAAACCAAATTTCCAATCTGTTTTTATAGTCGCAGCGGTCGGCAGGCGATCGCCACCGTGGAAGGGGTCCGATGCCGCCCGCGCTCTCGTCCGAGGAGAAGGCCCGGATCACGGCGCTGTTGCTGGACACCGGACACCGGCTGTTCACGACGGTCGGCCTGCGCAAGACCACGTTGGACGAGCTGATGGCGCCCACCGGGGTGGCGAAGAGCAGCTTCTACCTGTTCTTCGACTCCAAGGAGGCCCTGTACCTGGAGCTGATGCTCCGGCAGACCGCCGAGGTGAAGCGGCGGGTCGTGGACGAGGCGTTGCTCGCGGGCTCCGACACGCGCGACGGCCTGCGCCGGTTCCTGCACGCCACCCTGCACGAGCTGGCCGTCAACCCGCTGTGGAGCAGGCTGACCAGCCACCCGGAGGAGATGCGGGCGGTCGCCGGCAAGCTCGACCCGGCGCGGGTCACCGCGTTGGCGGACAACCCGGTGACCGCCGTGTCGGAGTTCGTCGCCGACCGCCGACGCGCCGGCGACCTGGTGGACGTCGACCCGGCCGTGATCATCGGCGTGCTGCAGACCGTCCTGCTGGTGCCGATGTTCGCCGACCGGCTGGGCGACCCCGCTCTCCGCACCAAGATCATCGACCTGCTGGTCGACATCGTCGCCGCGGGTCTCACCACCCAGGGGGAATCGACGACATGACCAGACGAGCCGTGATCGTGGGCGCCGGCATCGCGGGCCTGAGCGCCGCGTTGCGACTGCGCCAAGCGGGCTGGGAGCCCGTGGTGGTCGAGCGCACGCCGGGCCGCCGCTCCAGCGGCTACGCGGTGACGTTCGGCGGGCTGGGCTACGACGCCGCCGAGCGCATGGGCATCCTGCCCGAACTCGACGAGCACCACATCACCCCCGACGAGATGCACTACGTGCGACCGGACGGCTCGACGAGGTTCACCGTGCCGGGTGAGACCGTGCGGGCGCTGCTCAGCAGGCGTGCGTTCAACATCCTGCGCGGCGACATCGAGGACGTCCTCTACCGCGCGGTGCGCGACGACGCCGACCTCCGCTTCGCCACCATCGTCACCGCGATCGAGCAGCACCCGGGCGGTGTCGGGGTGACCCTC